>CAZDQV010000030.1:0-20971 GCA_964507795.1 uncultured Oscillospiraceae bacterium
CCTATCGGGTATAATGTCAACACTTTATGTCTTATTTATACCCGATAGGGCTTGTTTTAGCTCTCGTCTATTAAATTATACCCGTTCCAGGTACTCTATATATGCGGCTTTTTTCTCCACATCGTAACGAGCTATTGGCTTTTTACAGATTTTTGCCCTGTTAATTGCCGCCTCGACCGCTGCGGTTGCACGCAAATCCATTTCTTTATCGCTATCTGTAAGGTACCGGTCACGCTCCTCCGGTTCAATCACCTTAACTGTATACTCTCCTATTTTTTTCGTACATAAATCCACCATCTTTCAGCTATTCCAAACACCAACTAACATATCCTCGGCAGCCCCTCGCCGTATAGCATATCAAGGGTTCTTCTGCCTCCAAGTCTTGTTACAAGTTCAACCCCCTTACCTTCTGCAACTTTTCCTATTATTGTTGCATTCTTTCCATGTTCAGTATCCTTTATAACCTCAAGTGCCCTGTCAGCCTGATCCTGCGGCACAATGACTATCATCTTGCCTTCATTGCCCATATACACAGGGTCAAGACCCAAAATATCCGCAAAGCTTCTGACTTCATCATTTACAGGTAATGCAGTTTCGTTTAATTCTATCCTGCAGCCTGAGGAGTCTGCTATCTCATTTATTATCGTGCCAAGTCCCCCACGCGTCACATCTCTCATGGTCTTTACATTTATATCGTTATCAAACAATGCATCTGTTATATCCCCAAGAAATCCGCAATCACTTGATATATTGTTTTCGATTCCCATTCTGGCACTTAATATACAGCCATGATGGTCTCCAAGAGTTCCAGACAGTATGATGGCATCTCCCGGCTTCGCATTGGCAGCGCTGATATCTCTGTCTTCTGGTATAACGCCTATTCCCGATGTGTTGATAAAAAGTCCGCCGTTTCCCTCCACGACTTTGGTATCGCCTGCCACAATCTTAACGCCTGCAGCCTTTGCCTGATTTGCCATTGATATTACTATTCTTTCGAGCAGCTCTATATCAAGGCCTTCTTCAAGAATAAATCCGCAGGTGAGATATTCAGGTTTTGCGCCCATCATCAAAAGGTCATTACATGTGCCGCATACACACAGCTTGCCTATATCTCCTCCTTTGAATTCAAGAGGTGTAACTACGAACGAGTCTGTCGAGAAAGCTATTCTGCCGCTTACCCGAACCACTGCAGCATCCTCCATTTTTTCAAGCACGTCATTGTTAAAATATTTACCGAAAATTCTGCTCATAAGCTCGCTGCCTGTTTTGCCTCCGGCACCGTGAGCCATTATTATTTTTTCCATATTATCTCCTGTTTCTGTACCATATACCGCAGGCCCCCTCTGCTGAAACCATACAAGGTCCATAAGGGTTAAGCGGACTGCATCCTGTGTCAAACATCGGGCATTCATCAGGATTGATCCTGCCGACTATAACTTCTGCACATTTGCATGCATCGGGAAGCTTTATATCCTCGTCAAGACCGAAGCTACCGCCATCATATGCTCTATATTCATCTTTAAGATAAAGTCCCGACCCTGCTATCGGTCCCAGCCCTCTCCATACGGCGCTTCCTGCTTCAAAATATCTGTCAATCACTTCAAGTGCCTTGAGATTGCCCTCCGGTCTGACTGCATTAGTATAATAGTTTTTAACCATGTTTTCGCCATTTTCTATCTGCCTTACTATATCATATATGGTTGCAAGTATATGCTCTCCCTCGAATCCTGCAACTACAAACGGTTTGTGATATTTGTCCGCAAGGGCTTTGTATATATCACTTCCGATTATGACGCTGACATGACCCGGACATATGAATCCGTCTATATCCTGCTGGTTTTCACAAATCCATTCAAGTGCAGGCATAACTCTTTTTAATGCTGTCACAAATCTGATGTTTGATATGTTTCTTTTATGTGCCTCTTCGAGCATAAGTGCATATGCAGGTGCCGTGGTTTCAAATCCTACAGCGGCAACCACATAAGTCATATCAGGATTTTTCTCCGCTTTTTCGACAGCTTCAAAAGGAGAATACATAATCTCTACATTGACGCCGTCTCCTTTGTTATCTGCAAAGCTTCCGTTCGTCCCCGGAACTTTAATCATATCGCCAAATGTCAATACGCTATGATTCTCCATCTTTGCATATTCAAGGCACTTGTCTATGTATGCTGCAGGAGTCACACATACAGGGCACCCCGGGCCTGATATGAGTTTGATTTTGGGTGATATCAAAGATCTGATACCGTTTTTGAATATACTCGATGTATGAGTCCCGCACACTTCCATCAGTTTGAGTGGTCTGCCATCATAGTTTTGCAGATATTCAATAACCTTTTGTATCTCCATGGCTATGCCTCCAGTTCAGCAAACAAATCTATAAGTTCCTGCGCCTTGTCTTTTTCCATAATTTCTATTGCACATCCGGCATGAACCAGTACATACTGCCCCACCTGTGGCTCGATGATTCCTGTGTTCACATTTACAAGATTGCCTTTGAAATCAACTTTTGCCATGTTGCCATCTATACTTTTAACTTTCCCCGGTATTGCTATACACATTATTTCTCCACCTCCTCCGGAAGCTTGCATACATCTATCCACTCTATTGCATTCGAGTATCTGAAAAGCTCATCACACGTAAATTCTATCGCACTGTTTGAACTGCCACATGCGGGGAATACTGTATCAAATCTTTTGAGTGACTCATCCGCATAAACTCTCACTTCAGGATGCTCTATCGCAAAAGCGCATACTCCTCCTATTGCATGACCTGTAAATTCAACGACTTCATCTGCTGTAAGCATTTTGGCTTTGAGATGGAATTTATCTTTGAACTTCCTGTTGTCTATTCTGGCGTCACCTGCAACCTGTATCAATATGCAGCCCCCATCCTTATCTTTAAATGAGAGGGTTTTGCATATTCTTGCACCCTCAACTCCAACTGCCTGTGCCGCGAGCTCTACGGTCGCACTCGATACATCAAATTCCAGTATCCGTTCTTCTATTCCAAACTGTCTGAAATATTCTCTCACTTTATCAATTGCCATGTCTTCTCTCCTCTAAAAGCTTCATTCCTATGTAGCTTTGTCCTAAAGCTATTCCCCCGTCATTAGGGCTTACCGATATATTATAATAAACCTCAAAACCGCTTTGTCTGAGCAGTTGCAAACATTTTTCAGTAAGTATTCTGTTTTGAAAAACTCCTCCTGAAAGAGCTGTTTTGTTTATTCCTGTTTCATTTCTTACTGATATGCAGCATTCAAGTACCGTCTGTGCAACTTGCATGTGAAAATCATATGCAAGCCTTTCGGCCTCTGTTTCACATCTTGCAGCTGCATCTTCAAGCATTATGGCGCACTGTCCTTCATAATCATTGTAAGCTTTAATCCCGAGAAGTGCCGCAACCGCGTCAAACAGCCTACCCATGCTTGAACTTGTTATTGTATTTATTTTGTGTTCCAAAGCGCTGTATACCAGCATTTTATCTGCTTTGTACGCTTCGTTTTCATGTCGCTTTGCATATTCAATTATTCTATCAAGCTCTATTTCAAATTCGTCTGGTGCTGCATGATGAATTTCGTTTTCGTATGCATACCTGTAACACAATGCCGATTTCCATGCTTCCTTCATAGAGCCATCCCCTCCTATCATACGGATATATTTAAGATGCCTGCTGCGTCTGAATCCGCTGCCTTTGCATACAAGGATTTCTCCTCCCCATACATTGCCATCTGTACCGTATCCGGTGCCATCAAAGCTTATTCCTATCACAGCATCGCTGATACTGTGCTCTGCCATTACTGATGCTATATGCGCATGATGATGCTGAACCTTGACGGTTTCTATACCGAGGCTCTGCGCAAATATCGACGGTGCATATGCAGGATGCATATCACATATTGCAAGCGTTGGACTGATTCTGAAAAGCTTTTCCATTCTGCTCACATTGTCCTGATATATTTCTATATTCTCACTACTGTCCATATCACCAAAGTACTGGCTCATATATGCGAATCTACCTTTGGAAAGTGCAAATGAACATTTGAGCTGCCCGCCTGCAGCAAATATCATATCAGTTTTGTCACATTCAGACTCAACAAATATCGGAACAGGAGCATAACCTTTGGATCTTCTTATCATCTGCGGATTGCCATCTATTACTCTCACCACAGAATCATCTGCTCTCACGCGAATATCTCTTTCGTTGTATACCATTGCTGCAATTTGAGGTTTGTCAGCCATAAGCTCTGCCATATTCTCATCGTCTTTAATCATAGGCATATCTGATATATTGGCACTGGTGGCTATGAGAGGCCCTCCAAAAGCTTCAAGTATCAGATGCTGTGCTCCCATAGAAGGCAGAAAAGAGCCTACAAACCTGCTCTTCAAAAATTCATCTGTACTTATGGCATTGCATGGAAGTTTCATCTCTTCTGGCTGCTTTCGCTCAAGCAATATTATCGGCTTTGCAGATGACTCAAGAAGTCTCTCCTCCACCTCATTCACATATGATATTTTTTTGATCTCTTCTGTGGTTTTGAACATAACAGCAAAAGGCTTTTGCTCTCTTGCTTTGACTTCTCTCAAAGCTGCCACAGCTTCAGGATTAAACGGATCAGCCATCAGATTGTAACCGCCTACGCCTTTGAAGGCTATAACGCTGCCTTTTGCAAGCAGCTCCGCTGCTTTTGATATGGCATCTTCTCTATCATATATGCTGCCATCCCGCATCCTGCACAAAAGTACGGGTCCACAGTCATGACATGATATGGTCTGGGCATGATATCTGCGATCCCTGATGTCTGTATATTCAGATTCACAGAATCCGCACATAGGCCAGTCAATCATCGCAGTATTATCTCTGTCATATGGTATCCTGTCAATGATAGTATATCTGGGGCCGCATACCATACAGGAAATAAAGGGGTGCCTGTATCTGGGATTTGTCTCATTCTCAAGCTCTGCAAGACAGTTTGGACATATCGAAAGGTCTGCAGGTATCATTGCAACTTCATCATCTCCCTCATCACTGTGGAGAATGGTGAAGCTGTCAAATATTTCATGCTCCTGCTCATATCTTGCAATGTGGACTATCTCTGCAGGCTCCGGTTTCTCATCACATATAGCGTTTATAAAGCGGTCTATCCGCTCTCTTGTGTCTGTAACCTTTATCTCTACAAGGCCTCCGATATTGAGCACCTGCCCTTTCATTGAAAGCCTGCTTGCGACTTTGGCCACAAATGGTCTGAAACCTACTCCCTGTACTATCCCCCATAATTTGATTTTTTCTGTTGTTATTTCGCTGTTTATATTATTTATATTCATCGTGGTGATTGTGTTCATGGTCATGATGATGTTCTTTGATTTCAAGAGCGAAAGCTTTTGATTGTAACCATGCCGCCACTTCATCAAAGCCTTCTCCTGTTTTGCCTGATACTCTGAATACAGGCACTTCTTTGTTGAGTGCTCTAATGCCTTTCATAAAAAACTCTTCGTCAAAATCCAGGTATGGAACAAGGTCTACTTTGTTAAGAATTATAACGTCGGCTTTTTCAAATGCAAGTGGGTATTTGTATGGTTTGTCACTGCCTTCTGTTACTGTCGATATGAGCATCTTGACATGCTCTCCTATTGAAAACTCGGCAGGGCACACCAGATTCCCTATATTCTCTATAAAGAGAGCCGCTCTCTGCTCACTGTAATCAAAATGCATATGGTCTATCATATGGTCTATCATGGGGGCATCAAGATGACATGCCCCGAAAGTGTTAATCTGATGCGTATCAATACCAAGGCCTTTGAGAGTCTGCGTATCAAGATCGGATTCAATATCTCCCTCTATTACATATGGTTTGATATTTTCAAGCCTTGAAATTATATTCCTGAGTACAGTTGTTTTACCTACTCCCGGCGCTCCCATTTCATTTATCACAAGTACTCCGTGTGAAGACATGTGTTCATTGATATGCTCTGCAATATGGTCATTTTCGTCCATTATGTTTTCCATTACATCTATTTTTTTAATATCGTGCATTATTCCACCTCTATTGATTCGATATAAAATTCTTTGCCTATCTGTGTCGGTTCTCCATCAGTGCCACATGAGGGACATGCAAATGACATGGGTGCTCTTTCAAATAAAGTGCCACACGAAGGGCATCTCAGCTTTGGTTTGATTCTTTTCATATTTATCTGCGCGCCTTCACACAAAGTACCCTCAGCTATAAGGTCGAAGTACATATGGATAGACTCGGGAACAAGTCCCGAGTAATCACCTACGACAAGGTTGACACTTACCACTTTGGATGCTCCTGCCTCTGTGCAGTTCTTGGATGCTATTTTAACTATCTGCTCTGTAATCGGATATTCGTGCATAACAAACCGCCTTTTCAGTCTTATACTCAATTATATCGTCTTTTTTTGCCTGTTTCAACAGACTTGAGATATTTTATATTATTCGACCCTCTTTGCAACAACCGCAAATCTTCCATCATCCGTATGATAACTGCATGTCGAAAGGGTCATAAGTTGTATCCCGTATTCTGATGAAATTCCTGTATCATACAAAGCGAGACTTCTGATATTTTGCATATACTCATCATATTCAGAACTGTCTGCTGCATCAGTAAAGCTGTAATATCTGAAATCAGTGCTGTTCTCTGCTTGTATTTTACTTTTAAATGCAGCTATTATTTCATATTTTCGCTCGCCGTCTGGCATCTTAATATTTATATATCTGTGTTCTTTCCAGAAATCATAATCCTCATATTTCAATAGCTGACTGAACATAGTGCTGTTTTTCATATTGTGCCCGTAAATTATCAGGTTTGACGATTTATCCACATCACACCTGCTGTCTAAAAACGGCAGTCCGCTGTAAGAATACTCTTTGTCAAAGTCACGGTGCAGATAATACTCCGGGTCATTTGGAGTATACATAACAGGATAGTTGATATCAGTACCCTCAATATTAAGCCAGAATATCGTATCGCTGTTTTTTTGAAACAGGTCTTCGCCCCTCTCCGCTGCCTTTGCCAGCTCCTTTGTCTGTTCTTTTTCATCAGAAAGCCTGCCGCAAGTGGTTATTAGCTTAAATCCGCTTATAACCAGCGCCAGGGCAAGTATTACCAGGACTATTATCTTTATAGGTTTTCCCACTCTCATTTTGTCACCACTACAGACTTTCATATTGTAATCTGAATCAGCCTACCACATCTGCCATAGTATAGAAACCAATCGGTCTGCCCGCTATAAATCTCACTGCATCACAGGCGCCTTTGGCATAACATTCCCAGTCGTATGCATGATGTGTTATCTCCATCCGCTCTCCTTTCGCTCCAAAAATTACAGTGTGGCTGCTTGGAATAGTCCCTGCCCGGACAGAATGAAAAGTTATTTCATTCTTTGGTCTGCCTGAAGCTGCAGCCATTGTTTCTGCCATTTCTATTGCTGTCCCGCTTGGAGCGTCAAGTTTGTTTTCATCGTGCATATCTATTATTTCTATCTTGCACTTGCCAGACAATGCGGCTGCCGCATCTGCCAGCAGGTTTTGCATAAGCTGCACCATAAATGATGTGTTTGCCGCTTTCATAACAGGTATTTCATGTGCCGCTTTTTCAAACTCTGCACATTGAGAGTCATCAAAACCTGTGGTTCCGCATACAAGAGGTTTTCTGTGCTTAACACAGGAAGCAAGCACCTTCATTGAAAATTCCACCTGCGAATAATCAACCACTACATCACAGTCATCAATTGTTTTTTCGATATCATCACTTACAGGTATGCCTATCGGGCCGATTCCACAGATATCTCCCGTGTCCATTCCTATATACTCTCTGCCACAGGGGCCTACTGCTCCCGTCACCATAATGCCATCAGTGCTTACAGCTTCTCTGATTATTAGACCTGCCATGTGGCCTCTTGGCGCCGTTACCAGTATTTTAATCATTGCATGCCTCTCCTTTGGCAAGCTCATAAATCGCCTGCGCATATATCTTTGTTATGAGCATGAGATTGTCAATTTTGATATATTCATTCTTTTGATGTGCCATCTCCTCTTCACCCGGCATACATGCACCAAAAGCGACAATATTGTCGGCTGCTCTTGCGTAAGTTCCCCCACCTATCACAAGAGGCTTTGTATCCAGGTCTCCTGTCTGTTCTCTATATACTTTCATGAGGGTTGTTATGAGAGGGCTATCGGAAGGCATATATACAGGTGCTTTATGCTCACCTTTTACAACACCCATATTGTATCTGTTAATCACAGGCATCATAGCATCATATACGCTGTCCTCATCAAAAGTCACAGGGTATCTGATATTGATTGTAAGGTCTACGGATTTTGAATCCATATCAATCATGCCCACATTAAAGACAAGATTACCTGAAGCCTCATCTGAAAGTCCGCATCCCATACTGCTGCCATCTGTTTCAAAACCTATATGAGTGTTATAGAAGTCTATAAATGAGTTCATATCATCATTTGCAAAGTTTACATGACCAAGTATATCCATCATTACAGAAACAGCATTTACTCCAAATTCCGGCTTTGCCCCATGTGCTGAAACACCCTGTACTACAATTTCAAGGCTTTTGCCAATCTGCTTTTGAGTTACTTTGTAACCCTTTTGTTTCCTCAACTCTGCCAGCATCTCTTTTATCTTTTCATAGTCTGATTTATCATCTGAAAGGAGTATTGCCCTTGCGTAATCTGCAACCATATTGGCTGCATTACCTCCCTTGACAGAACGCAACTCTACGCCCTTTGTCTGTGACTTGCCAAATTTATTTGCAATATCAAATATGATGATGCCTTTTTCACCATGTATAGCCGGGAAATCACCATCAGGTGAAAATCCGAAGTCAGGCTTGTTTGTTTTAGTAAAATAATATTCCATGCCTTCCCAGTCTGTTTCTTCATCAAGGCCAAGAATCAGTCTTATGTTCCTTGCCGGTTCAAATCCTGCTGATTTCAGAGCCTTCATTGCACAAAACACTGCAACTACAGGGCCCTTGTCATCTATCGCTCCTCTGCCATATATCCTGCCATCAGAAATCGTGCCGCTATATGGCTCAAAATCCCAATCTCTGCCTTCGGGCACAACATCTATGTGCCCGAGAATGCCAACAATCTCGCCATCTGTGCCTTTGTATTCTATATGCCCGCCATAATTATCAGCATTAAATGTTTCAAAGCCGCTTTGCTCTGCCATCTGCAGCATATATTGAAAGCATCTGTTTACTTCCTCTCCGAAGGGCTTGTCACCCTGTGTCCTAACAGAAACGCTGGGTATAGATATAAGTTGCTGGAGCATACCTGTTATTTCGTCCTGCCTATCATCAATAATTTCATATGCCTTTTTCAGTATTGTCATATCACGCACACCTTTCCATATTAATGGGGCTGTTGCACTACAGATATCTCTGCCAGACAACATACCCCTCATACATTACAATTTTTCTATTTGCTCAACAGGCAACCCTGACCCCTTGCTCAATACCATAAGCTTCACCTTGTTCAAATCCAAGCTTAATTCATTCCTGCCTGGACATCTCCGATACAACTTTTCATTATCTCGGCCATTTTTCCCTCTGTCAAAGCCTCCCTGCCTTTACCCCCTTGGCTGTATTCCTTCAACTCAAGTTCTTTGATGGAAGTCTATAACATCTGTATTTTTTCTTTAGGTAACCCAGAAACTCTGGTTATAGTTTCGGTATCAATGCCTTCTGCCCTCATAGCTCTCGCCATCTCAAGTTCACGCTCTGCTCTACCGGAAGCTTCACCTTGAGCAATCCCTCGTTCAAGGCCGGAAGCTTCACCTTGTTCAATTCCAAGCTCATATCCATCCTGTCTGGACATTTCCATCGCTTCTTCCTGCGTCAGTTCTCTAAACATCATCCCTATCGCCTCCGTACCATACTTCTCTAAAAAATCAACAAGTATTCCATCCCTGATACAGCTTTTCATTATCTCCACCATATCTCTTTCGGTAAGAGTTTCTTTGTTTTTGCTGTATTCTCTGAGCATCTCGACAAACATACTGTACTGCCTAAGAGCAGGGCATTTTTCAAGAATTTCACTGCCTGCACCTATATTTATATTATATACTCTGATAATTAATTGTAAAGAGCATTCTCCGTCCTGATCCATATATGCATCTGACAATTTCATCTCGTGATATGCAGGCATATCCCTTTCACCGTTGGGAGACTTGACCCAGCGAAGCATGAGCTGCTGGTAAGTCCCCTGTCAGAAGCACAGCACTTTAGTGCGTGGTGCTTTACGGCACAATGTGCAGTCGGTTCATAGCCAGCTTGTCTTCGACAATCTGGTGAACCGGTTGCATAAGGCCTTTCCATCAATCCGCTTACGCAGATTGGGACAAGCCCATTAACATATTATTGTTTATACTCGACTGGTGCTCGATAAGTAAAACAAATTTGCCATCCATAATGAATGATATGTCGTTTTTTGAAGCCCTATCTTGATTTGCAGAGCAAATCATAGAAGGTCTCATGCAAGGATTTCCAAAGAAAGACGAACATAGTGAGGCTTGATTTGTAGAAATCTACTGCTCATTGTCTTAAATACAACATCCTCAATCGTGGTAATTTCTACACTGTCATCAATTGTATACTCAGTGTCAAATATAGCATTGTACAGTTCTATCAGTTTTTCCTTATCACCAAAGAGCATACGGAATACGCTATCTTTGTATTTCCTATTAATCTCTGCCATAATGTTACCTCCATAATCAAGTCTACCAAATTAACAATCGATTGTCTGTATATATGATTATACAAGGCACATTCTCATTAGTCAACATCTTTTCTATTAAATGTAATTTTTACACTTTTCTTTAGTTTTTGTATGCAATATTTCAATTTCCACGTAAAAAATTTTGAAATCAAAAAACCACCTGAGCTGAAGCATTAACTCCAGCCAAGCGGCTTATCTGTACAATCTCACTATTGTATTTCATGCAAAAACAAATCAATCTACTGCTTCCACACTTTTGATTTCAGGGTAGCTTTCTTTGAGGATTCTCTCCACAACTCCACTCAATGTCATTCTTGCACCCGGACAGCCTGCACAGTGTCCCTGAAGTCTTACTTTTACAACATTGTCATCTGTGTATTCAACAAATTCGATATCTCCGCCATCTCTTTGCAGAAACGGTCTTATTTTTTCCATTGCTTCTCTTATTTTTTGTTCCATAATATATTTCCTTTCTATGTATAAGCCTTATGGCTGATTAACTGGTTTACCGCTACCGTCAGTTTCGACAACATATACCGCTTTGCTGCTGCCATCAGTAACACTGATAGTATATATAGTCACGGATTTACTGGGGTCTCCCGATGAGTTAAATGATATGGTTCCCGATGCACCGCTATAATTCTGTAATGATGAAATCTGATCCTTTAACTGCTCTCCTGTAGCATTGCTCCCTGCCTGCTCGATTGCTTCAATCAGAATCATATATGCGTCGTATCCCAATGCTGTTGCATTATCTGGAGTCGATTCTTTGCCATATTTACTCTGATATGCTTCCATAAATTCCTTGGTTGCATCTGTTTTTGTTTCGGCAGTCTGCACTTCAGTTGCTTTTGTAAATACTGCATTTGATGCTGCAAATTTGCCGATTGATGAAACAAGATCCTCGCTATCCCAGCTGTCTATACCCAGGAATTTAACATTCATGTGTCTGTCATATGCCTGTTTCAGTATGACCTTGGCATCATCCATGCTGACAGGAATAAGCACGACTTTCACGCCTGCTTCTTCTATTTTGTCAAGCAATTCGCTGAAATCATTGCTCCCCGGCTCAAATTCTTCATTTACTGTAATTGCATCTTCGTCTTCAGTAAGTTTTTGAAACTGATTCATGAATTTTTGAGCTATAGCAGAAGCTCCTTCATCGTTTTCCGGGATTACAATTCCTGCTTTGTCTGCTTTGAGTCCTGCATATGCATATCTTGCAAGAGCCGTTCCCTGATATGTGTCAGTGAAGCATGCCCTGAAGTAATATTCAGATGTGCTGGTAACAAGAGGGTTTGTATTGGTAATGGCTATTGCAGGCACATTTGCCTCATCCAGATAAGGACCTGCCACAAGTGAATTTGCATTGCCATAGCTGCCTAAAACCGCAACAGGATTCTTGAGCAGCAAATCCTGTATGGCAGTCTCAGCAGCATATATGTCTGATCTGTTGTCTGAATATATGAGTTCTACTTTTTTGCCGTCAACTGTAGGATACATGCTGTGTGCCAGCTCTATGCCCTCTATCTCAAGCGCCGCTTTGCTTTTGTCTTCTCCGCTGATAGGTTCGAAAACTCCTATTTTAACGATTTTGGTACTGCTGTCTTCACCGGTTATGAACTCTGTTTTGAAACTGTCAAAGGTGGTGCAGCCGGTAAACACTGTCAGTATCACCGCTGTCATGACAGAAAGCAGTTTCTTGAAATGTGCGTATTTCATCGATTTCTCCTTTGCATACAAAAAGATTATACTATTTTTTTATACAAAGGTAAAGGCAAAAACCACACTATATTCAGGATTTCACTCTGTCTCAAGACCTCTTTTTTTACGCATCCTGGTTTCTGCTATTGAGAATACAAACTTATCTATTATGATTCCGACGATTATTATCACTATCATTACTGCCATTACCTGATTTATATCGGCAAGGTCTCTTCCCAGCATCAGCACATATCCAAGCCCGATAAATGAAGACATTACTTCTCCTGACATCAGAGCCCTCCATGCAAATGACCACGACTGTCTGAGGCCGGATACAAACCCGGGAAGTGCTGCAGGAAGCACTACATGAAGCAGTATGTCTTTTTTCTTTGCTCCCATAGTTCTTGCGACTTTGGTATATATAACGGGTATGTTTCTTATTGAGTTTTCTATTGCAAGAGATACACTGAAAACAGAGCCCATCACAACTACAAAGATTATTGCCTTTTCGGCAAGTCCAAACCAAAGTATTGCAAAAGGAACCCAGCATATGCTTGGCAAAGTCTGTATTCCCATCAGAAGTGGCTTCAGGTTTCTGTTGAGATATCTGATATATGTAATCAGAATACCCATTAAACCACCCACTGCAAGTGCAATTGCAAATCCGATTACAGCTCTCTTCATGCTGAAACCTACAGCCGCAAGAAGTGTTCCTTTTTTGGCCATACTGACAAGGCTTACAACAACTCCTGATGGAGTAGGAAATGCATAGGATTTCCACCATCCGAATACATCAGCACCCAAATATGCAACTGCCTGCCAGATAACGATAAGAGCTATAAAAAAGAAAACATCCTTTATGCTAAACTCTGTCATATTCCTCTTTTTCAATCTTTTCCACCTCTACTTTTAATCCGTCAAGCAAATGCTTCCTTATATCAACAAACTCTTCGGAGTCAAGCTGTCTCGGCCTTGGCAAATCTATTTCCACTATGCTTTTGACAACTCCGGGTCTGTCCGCCAGTATGATGATTCTGTCTGCGAAATACAAAGCCTCTTCAACACTGTGCGTAACATATATTATGGTTCTGCCAGTCTCCTCCCAGATAGCTTCAAGCTCTGCACGCAGTTTGTTTATTGTCTGTTTGTCAAGTGCTGAAAAAGGTTCATCCATAAGCATTATCTTACTGTCCATGGTAAGTGCCCTGGCAAGAGCCGTACGCTGCTTCATACCACCGGAAAGTTCATGAATCGCATATTCTCTGAAATCCCACAGATGTACCATTTTGAGATATTTTTCTGCTTTTTTGCCTCTTTCCTCCTTCGGAATTCCGGCAAGTTTCATACCAAACTTTACGTTATCTATGACATTGAGCCATGGATAAAGCGCCGGTTCCTGAAACATAACAACCCTGTCTGCTCCAGGCCCTTTGATTTCTTCGCCATCAAGTGTTATCCTGCCCTCTGTCGGCGTTTCAAGCCCTGCTATAAGGTTAAGCAAGGTGGATTTACCACAGCCTGAAGGGCCTACTATACATACAAACTCCCCATCGTCTATCTCCAGGTTTATATCTGAGAGTGCAGGCTCTGTCGCATTTTTGAATGTTTTTGAAAGGCTTTCTGTCTTTAGCATTTTTTTACCTCTGTTCAAGTGATTTGAGAATAGTTGTGTCAACATAACCCTCATCCGGTTCTGTCGCAACAAACCCCTGCTCAATACCAATCCGGGCAAATTCATCGAGCGCATCTTCTGCTATATCGGAAGTTATGTTGAGTCTTGAAAAAGCACTGTCTATAACAGATGCTTCATACGTCTTGCCCGTAGCTTCTTCTATCTGTCCGCAGACTATATCCACAGCATCCTTACCCTGTGTATTTATATATTCTGTAGCATCAAGATGTGCCTGCAAAAATGCTTCTACAACATCAGGATTTGCCTCGAGGAACTCCTTTCGCACTACTACGACTGCTGTAGGATAATCACCACCTGCCATAATTTCATCATAGTCAAGCACCACCTCAGCACCGCATTTATCCTCAAGTATGCTGCCCCACGGCTCAGGTACTATTGCAGCGCTTATGCTGCCATTGTCAAACATAGTCTGCACATCCGCATTCTCAACTTCAACTATATCAACTGTTCCTCCTTCAGAAACCGGCTTGAGACCGTTTTCTGCCAGTAAATCAAGCAGCGACAGATGCTGAGTATTGCCAAGCTGCGGTACTGAAACTTTTTTGCCGTCAAGGTCTGCAACCGATTCAATATCTGAGTCTGCACTTTTTAAAAGTACTGCTCCGGCATCACATGCATTTGCAATTATAACGACGTCTCCATCAGATTTGACATTTGCATTTATTGCAGGGACAGGTCCTATATACCCTATATCAATCTCACCTGCAAACAGTGCCTCCACTTCCGCAGGGCCGGCATTGAACGCAGTCCAGTTCACGCTGAATTCATCTCCAAGTGCTTTTTCGAGTGTTTGCTGGTCTTTCATATACAGTGCCTGCGCATGAGTTATATTCGGAAAGTATGCAATCCTCACTTCATTTGAGGCTGCCTCGCCGCCTCCACAGGAGCAAAGTACACCTGAAGTAATTGCAATGCACAAGACAAGTGCAATAAGTTTTTTCATTTTCATTTCCTCCTTGTTACAGATATTTTTTTATCTGAGCCATAACAGCATCCACTGCCTCGTCCACAGACAGGTTTTCGGTATCCACAGTCACATCCGGTGATACCGGAATTTCATATTTGCTTGATATTCCTGTAAAATTAGGTATTTCTCCTGCTCTGGCCTTTTGATACAAACCTTTTACATCTCTTCTTTCACATTCCTCAAGAGATGTACTTATATATACCTCTACAAAGCATCCCCCGATTATATCTGCCGCATTTTTGCGATCTGCCTCATATGGTGATATAAATGAAGTAAGGACTATAAGGCCGGCATCATTCATAAGTTTTGAAACTTCTGCAATGCGTCTGATGTTTTCTACTCTGTCGGTTTCGGTAAATCCCAAGTCTCTATTAAGACCCATACGTATATTGTCGCCGTCAAGCAGCATTGTATGTTTTCCTATTGCAGCAAGGCGTTTTTCAACCTCGTTGGCAACAGTTGATTTGCCTGAGCCCGAAAGTCCTGTAAACCACAGTGTGAACGGTTTCTGTCCGAGACTTGCAGCTCTTGTTTCCCTTGTTATATCCATGTTGTGCCATGTCAGGTTATCTGCTCTTCTGAGAGTATGTCTTACAACTCCGCATGCAGATGTCATATGTGTCACAACATCTATGAGAATGAAACTGCCCATTGCTCTGTTCTGCTCAAATGGAGTGAGTACAATTTTGTCTGATACTGATATGTCACAGCTTGCAATCTCATTTTTGGCAAGAGTATCTGCCTCTACATGGAGCCCGCTGTTCACATCCACTTTGTATTTGATGTTCATTACTGAAGCAGGAAGCGTTCTGGTTCCAATCTTCAACAGATAGTTTCTGCCTGCCACAAGCCTGTCTTCATCCATCCACAGTATATCTGCCGTAAACAGATTGCTTATCTGCAATGCATTTGATGAAGACAAAACGCAGCCTCTTGAAACATCTATCTCCTTGTCAAGCTGCAACGATACAGGCTGACCTTTTACAGCCTCATCTGCGTCTTTTCCTGCAGCAATTATTCTTTTAACCTTGGCTTTTTCACCGCTTGGCAAAGAGAGCACTTCATCTCCTGATGTAACTTTGCCCGCCTCTATCTGCCCCTGAAATCCTCTGAACGTATGGTCAGGCCTTGATACTCTCTGCACAGGCATGACAAAAGCATCTTCTGCATCCTTTGTTGTAACATCTACATTTTCGAGATATTCAAGCAAAGGTGCATCTGTATACCATTGCATATTCTCCGATTTCTCTGTTATATTGTCGCCGATTGTTGCAGATACTGGTATAATCTGCAGGCTGTCATATGAAAACTCAGCAAAAAATTCACTTATCGCTGATGTGATTTTGTCAAATCCGTCTTTGCTGTAATCTATAAGGTCCATTTTGTTTACAGCAATCACGAAATGTCGTATGCCCGTCAGTGAGCATATCCTTGCATGCCTTCTTGTCTGCACCAAAACACCCTGCGAGGCATCAACAAGTATTACTGCAAGGTCTGCAAAAGATGCCCCTACGGCCATATTCCGTGTATATTCTTCGTGTCCCGGAGTATCTGCAACTATGAAGCTTCTTTTTTCGGTTGTAAAATATCTGTATGCCACATCTATTGTGATACCCTGCTCGCGCTCTGCCATAAGTCCGTCAAGCAACAGGGAATAATCTATGCCACCTCCTGCACTTCCGACTTTGCTGTCAAGCTCAAGAGCCCTTTCCTGATCTGTGAATATAAGCTTGGCATCGTATAGCATATGGCCTATAAGGGTGGATTTGCCGTCATCTACACTGCCGCAGGTTATGAATTTGAGTAAATCTGCCATTAGAAATATCCCTCCCTTTTACGCCTTTCCATGCTGCCTGCCGCCTCATGGTCTATGACTCTGCTGGTTCTCTCTGAATTTACTGCCCCCAAAGTCTCCTCGATTATTTTATCAAGTGTATCAGCGTCTGATTCACATCCGCCTGTCAGCGGATAGCAGCCTAATGTTCTGAAACGAACCTTTTTTGTTACTATTTTATCATCAGATTCGAGATATTTCCTGATGCGGTCATCATCTATCATGATAATATTTCCGTCTTTTTCGACTACCGGTCTTTCTTTTGCAAAATAAAGAGGCACTATATCTATATTTTCTCTTTTGATGTATTGCCATATGTCTTTTTCTGTCCAGTTTGAAAGAGGAAACACTCTGATGCTTTCGCCTTTGTTGATACTTGTATTAAACAGTTTCCACATTTCCGGCCGCTGGTTCTTGGGGTCCCATGCATGAGCGCTGTTTCTAAAGGAAAAAATTCTTTCCTTAGCCCGGGATTTTTCTTCATCACGTCTGCCACCTCCAAATGCGGCAGTAAACCCATACTTGTCAAGTGCATCTTTCAATGCCTGCGTCTTCATGATATCCGTGTATGCCGCACCGTGTTCAAACGGATTGATGCCTCTTGCAATGCCATCCTCATTGCGATACACAATCATTTCAATGCCAAGTTCCTTTGCCTTGCGATCACGAAACTGTGTCATCTCTCTGAATTTCCATGTAGTGTCAATATGCATGAAAGGGAATGGCGGTTTTTCGGGATAAAAGGCCTTCATTGCAATATGAAGCATTACTGAGCTGTCTTTACCTATTGAATAAAGCATTACCGGTTTTTCACATTCGGCTGCAACCTCTCTCATGATATATATTGCCTCTGCTTCGAGTTTATCAAGATGTGTTAATTGTGACATTGTTATTCCTCTATTTCATATCCAAAGTAATCAAAATAAAATTCAAGTTCACTGTTTATCTTCTGCTTAAGAGAATCACTTAAAACCAGCTTGTTTGGCTTGTAATCCTTCTGAGTGCTCTGATAGCTTTCAAAATACGGTCTGGCTTTGTCAAAACCGTCAAGATGAAGTGTTTCATATATGTATCGCATGTTTTCAATCGGAGCTTTGACAAAGCTTTCATGGGTTATCTTCACAAGATCGCCCTCAGGAATATTCTCGATATCCTTAAGCATTTTTGTGTTCATTTTTTTGAACACTTCTATCGCCGCATTTTCGATAAAATCATTGTCTACCATTCCCTCAAGACTCATAATTTCCATCATAGATGTCAGAGCCTTGATTACCGAAGGCACAATTTTGTATGGATTTCTGCTTATCAATATGAATTTGCTTCCCGGATATTTCTCAGTCAGCTTGTCAACATTGCAGGAATTGTCCGGGCTTTTTAATATGAGCTGTCTGCCATGTTTGATAAGTGTTGTTTTTTTGAGCAGAAAATCATATTTGCGTTCCCATTCTCTTTGCCATTTGTCGCTCATTTCATCTGTATACAGGGTCGAAAGATATTCTCTATAGTTTTTGGGGAATACCATCATATGATTGAATGAATGAGTTGTATATGTGGAAAGTGCATACAGATCCTCCATGGGAAGATCAAGTCTGTACTCCATATTATCCATGGGTCTTGCATCAACCAGGATTTTTTTCTGTGCATATTTCAAAAGCCAACCCAGCAATATGCTGTTGTTGAATGTAACTGTGCTCACAGGATCGAGCCATCCAAACTGAGGGTCTCTCGACATTGTATACTGGACATTTGTTGTTCCGGATCTCCATATCCCGATTATATGTACCGGCGGAGTTTTCACCTTTGTCAGTTTTACCGGTATATACATTATGAGAAGCTCCAGTAATGCAAATGGGAAAAGAATCAGGCTCATAATGGTTATATATATGACCTGGGGGATTTTTCCCGGTGATATGCCTTTGATGTTCTTAAACAGCAGTCTCAGCCATATGTCAAATCTGGCGGCTGAAAGATAATGTGCTGAATTGATTAACGGTTTTTTGTTTTTTGTCATATGTACTCCTTTTGCTAAAAATCCAAACTGTATTATACTGCCTGAAAATAAACTGAAAATAAACTGGAAGAAAAAAGGCTCTTCGGTTTTCACCACTTTTATTCAAAATATCAATCGTTGATATTTCAACGTTTGTCAAGGCAAACCGGAATGATTTGAGGCATTTCACCGGAATGATTTGAGGCAAAACAAAGTCCTGCCCAGTTTTCCCAAGCAGGACAACAATCTTATTAAATTGGTTTTCGCTTTCCCAACGTCAATCTACTAATAATCCCGTCCGTCTCTCAAGACTTTTTCCGGATTATCCTGTGCAGCCTGAGCATAACACTGGGCTTTGCAATAGTTGGTAATCGCTTTGCTGTAATATTTGCGCTTGTCAGCTTTGGTTTCTGCAAGTTTGCCTTTGTATACAGAATTGTTACCTTTTATGACATATTCCTTGGCTTTGTCGAGGTTTTTAAGCCTGCTACTGTCCTCTTTACCCGAAGTATCGATATCCCTTGCTGCAAGGAAGTTTTGCATGGTTGCGTATCTCTTGGCCTCACTTGCAGTAACGGTATAATCCTCGTCAAGCACTATATTCATATATGTGCCAAGTGCCCCCGGATTTGTAGAAACCAGTGTATCCGAACAGCCTGTCATTATATACAGAGTCATATCTTCGGGCACTGCAATGCCTCTTGATACTGCCTTTAAAGAAGGTTCTCTGTTCTCAGGTGACCAGTATCCCTGATAATGATCAAGATCCCAAGTGCTTTTATTCCATCCTGTTTTTAACTCACTGGAATCAAAACCCGGAGCCCATCCTAGTTCTTTCCAATTCTCAGGAATGTAAAAGTCGTTACAGCCTAAAGCTTTTGCAAATGTGTCTTCAGTTGCCTTGCCATCAGCTTCTACGATACATCTTTCTTCTGTCCAGTATCTTGGTCTGCAGTCATCCCAGAATTCATCACTATCGGCAGGTATCATAGATTCTTTCATGGTTTCAATCATATAATCATTTGTTGCAACAGTATAATCATTCTCTCCAAAATCGCCTGCCTGCCGTATTTCACTCTTTGACGCAGTATGTTCGATTACATATGAGCCGTTCTCATCAATAACATGAAAATTGTCTCCGGTTCCTGGACAGTATCCATCATTTATGTACATATCCTTTGCTTCCTCTGCTGTTGCGCATTTAGCTGCAAGGAAAGTCATAGGCGATCTTACAGGAAGTCCGTAATCAGTGTCATCTTCAAGTTCATGCTGTCCACTTGAACCAACGAAGCAGACTCCTGCATCATTCATGACTACAGTAGAAAAGAACCCGCCATTTGTAACAAAAGCATGTTCACCTTCCGGATAACAAATCAGGGCAGGACCATAAAAGCAGGTTTCTCCACCTATGCTGGCAACGCCTACATCAATATCCATATTTGCACCGGCAATAACCTTGCCCCCTTTTGTTGCATCTCCCCACGCTGCCATACTACTGCAAAAGCTGTCTCCATCCATACGTGAAAAACCTGCAACTACATAGTCAAAATTTACTCCTGAACCTTCTGATATTCCCCGTAGAAGCTCCGTAACTTCAGGGGCATATTTATCATAGTAGTCAAGCTGTTTTTTAATTCCTTTTTCAATTTCTTCATATGAATGTTCCTCCAAGATAGAACCGATTTCAGCAGCAATGGTCATTTTAACAAGATCAGGATAAGCTTCACCATATTGTTTTCCCATATCATTCCAGCTGCCTTCAAGTATTAAAGCATCTCTAACAGGATCAGGGAGTTTATCCTCATCATAATCAAGCTCTGCAAGAATATTATCCCATGAACTGCTTCCTGATGATTTTTCTCCGCAACCTGAAAGTATGCACATAGTTGTTATCATTGCAAAAACAAGTCCTACAACAAAAATTCTTTTTTTCATAACCTTCGTCCTCCTTTTTCCGTTATTCAAAAAATTCTATATCTTTTAGATACTATAATCTCAAAAAAAAAGCATCACCCATTT
>CAZDQV010000031.1:0-20558 GCA_964507795.1 uncultured Oscillospiraceae bacterium
AAAAAGAGGCCGTCCCGCAAACAAGCCTCATTTATCCTGATTTTTCTTTTCCTTTTTCCCGTATATTTCCCCAAAGGCTGCCCCACCGAGTATAAGGAGGGCACCTGCACACTGAATAATGCTCATCCTCTCTCCAAGAGCAATAGCCGCAATCAGAAGCGAAGAAACCGGGTCAATATAACTGCACATGGCAACACTCTGTCCGGGCAATACCTGCATCGAAGAGAAATACAAATGGAGAACCAGTCCCGTATGCACTACGCCTACAATGAGAAGGCACAAAAGCCCCGTGTCCTGTGGCATGCTCCATGCTCCTTCATGATTTATAATCGCATAAGGTGCCACCACAACTCCGGCTGCACAAAGCTGTATCACAGTTATCTGTATGCCTGTGAATCCGGCTTTGAGCTGTTTGTTGAGAAGGGTTACACAGGCGTAAAACAAAGCTGCCAAAAGACCGAAAGCCAGCCCCTTTAGAGGCTCACTTCCACCTGACAGCGACCCTGTTATCATAAACATTCCCACAGCTGCAGAAACTATCCCGGCAATTCTGCTTGCTGTAAGTTTTTCACCGAGAACCAGAGGCGATGCAGCTATAATTATTACCGGAGCACAGTAGTATGATATTGTAGCCATGCTTACAGTCGTATATTTGTATGCTTCAAAAAGAAACACCCAGTTGAAACCCATTACCGCTCCCGATACAGCCAGTATCGCTATATCTCTTCGTGCCGTTTTTGCGTCTCTGGCTTTGTTTTCCCTGTATCCTCCTGATACAAAACATATTATCCCGAGAGTTATAATTCCAAGTACAACTCTTGCCAGCACAATTTCGCTGCTGGCAAGAGCTATCTGTTTAACAAGAGGACCCAGACTGCCCCATATAATCATGGCAAAGATAAGTTTCACATATGCTTTTCTCTTCATGATTTATCTTGTATTCTGCTGTTCAACCAGCCTTACAGAGCTGTATCTTTCTCTTAATACAGGTTTTTCGATTTTGCCCGTCGGATTCCTTGGCACTTCTGCAAATATGATCTTGTGCGGTCTCTTGTATCTTGGCAATTCAAGGCAGAATTCATTGATTTCTTCTTCTGTACATTCTGCACCCTCTTTGAGCTCGATTATCGCTGCTGCGATTTCTCCCAGCCTGTTGTCAGGAAGACCTATTACCGCAACGTCTTTGATTTTGTCATTTTTGCGCAGGAAATCTTCTATCTGCACAGGATACAGGTTTTCACCACCTGATATGATTACGTCTTTCTTTCGGTCAACAAGGAACAGGAATCCATCCTCATCCTCATATGCCATATCACCTGTCATGAGCCATCCGTCATAGAGGGTTTCTCTTGTAGCTTTTTCATCATTGAAATAGCATTTCATGACTCCGGGGCCTTTGACCGCAAGCTCTCCGACATCGCCTCTCTTGACAAGCCCTCTTGCCTCATCAACAATTTTGACTTCCCAACCAAATCCCGGTTTGCCTATGGCTCCCACTTTGTGTATGTTTTCAACTCCCAGATGAACACAGCCGGGGCCTATGGATTCACTCAGACCATAGTTTGTATCATATTGATGCTTAGGGAAATACGATTTCCATCTTTTGATCAGGCTTGGCGGTACAGGCTGAGCGCCTATGTGCATGAGCCTCAGCTGGTCGAGCTTATAGTTTTCAAGCTTGATATCGCCTCTGTCAATAGCATCAAGTATATCCTGACACCATGGAACAAGAAGCCACAGAATTGTACAGCCCTCTTCTGATATGGCCTGCATTATCCATTCAGGCTTGGTTCCTTTGAGGAGCACTGCTTTGCCTCCCACAAGCAAGCTGCCGAACCAATGCATTTTGGCTCCTGTATGATAAAGTGGCGGTATGCACAGGAACACATCTTCCTTAGTCTGCGAATGATGGTTCTGTTCTACCCTGCTCGAATGCATGAGGCTCCTGTGGGCATGAAGTATGGCTTTTGGAAATCCTGTAGTTCCTGATGAAAAATATATGGCTGCATCATCGGAATCTTTGATATCTATCTGCGGTGTCTTTGATGAGCAGTATCCGATAAGTTCCTCATAGCTTTCGGCAAATGACGGACAGTCCTCACCCGAATAAAGCATCAGCCTTACTTTTGGCATACGGTCACAGACTTCTTCCATACGTCCTGTGAACTCTGGTCCAAACACTATACCGTCAACTTCTGCAAGCTTGCAGCAGTATTTGATTTCGTCCGCTGTATATCTGAAATTGAGGGGTACTGCAATAGCTCCTGTTTTGAGGATACCAAAGTATATGGGCAGCCATTCAATGCAGTTCATAAGAAGTATTGCTATTTTGTCGCCTTTTTTGATACCTCTTGAAAGCAGCAGATTTGCAAATCTGTTGGCCTGCACATTGAATTCACCCCATGTGATTTCTTTTCTGAATCTTGCATGTCCTGTAGACTCTATCAGAGAATATTCTCTCCAGGTCATACGCGGTTTATCGTCATCTCCGGGATTAAGCTCTACAAGGCTTACATCGTTTTTAAAAAGTGTGGCATTGTGCTCTAAAATATCTGTGATTGGCATTTTTTTATTTCCTTTCTGTTGATTTACCTAAAAACTGAATCTATAAATTGTGTGTCGAATTTTTTTGTAAAGCTGCTTACTACAGGCACAAGTACAAATGACACCGCCATGGCAAGCACACCAAGTCCTGCCGCATGGTCTACCGCTGCAGAAAATCCGCTGTTGCATGTAATCACAACTGTCGGTATTGCAACTGTCAAAAATCCTCCTGTCATACCTGCAAAGGCTCCATCCAGAGTAATCCATTTGGAGAAGATTCCCCATACATACGGTCCTATGAAACATCCTGCAACAACTCCCCAGGAAAAGCTCATTATATTAACTATAATTGAGATGTTAAGTGTTGCAAATATGAATGAACATGCTATAAATACAAGGCAGAGTATTCTTGTCATAAGCATCTGCGGCTTGCCTCCGAAACCTTTTTTGATCTGCGGTGCCAGATCCACTGAAATCGCAGAAGCGGATGACAGTACTATGCCTGACAATGTCGACATTGAAGCTGAAAACAGCAATATAATTATGACTGCCAGTATTATGATTTTAAATCCGCCATTTCCGAGTGCTTCCATCAGCATTTGCGGTATTACTCCATCATATCCCGCCTCAGGCAGTTTATTTCCCAGAATCAGTCTTGAGCATGAGCCTGCAGTATATGCTCCCGCCCCTATAACCAGGCAGAACAATGTTGAAACAATTGTAGCCTGTTTAATGGCTTTACCTTCTTTGACAGCATAATATTTGGTAACCATCTGAGGCAGCCCCCATACGCCAAAGCTTGTAAGCAATATATTGGTACACAGGAACTTCCAGCTGTCAGCTCCCCATATACTTGTAAGCTGCTCTCCTGTTACCCCGTCACCATTGTCTGTAATCTGTGAAAGTCTTGAGAGTCCTTCGGCAAGACCTCCCACCTCATCTGTATTAAGAAGCGCGACTATCATGAAGATAATTCCTGCCACCATTATAATTCCCTGTATGAAATCTGTAAGGCTTGATGCCGTGTATCCTCCAAGCACCAGGTAAACAGCAGTGAGCACAGCTATTGCAAGCATGCACCAGTTCACTGAAATCGAAGGGAATATGGTATTGAACATGAATCCAAGTCCCTTGTATACTGCTGCTGAATATGGTACAAGGAATATGAATATTATCAATGCTGCGATAACCTTCATGACATTGGAGTTGTATCTTGAGCCGAAAAACTCCGGCATTGTTTTTGAATTGAGTGTATGGGTCATATGCCTTGTGCGCTTTGCCATAAGCAGCCATGAAAGCAGGCATCCGAGCACTGCGTTTCCTACACCTATCCATATGCTGCCTATGCCTATATCCCAGCCATGTTTGCCCGCATATCCCACGAATATTACCGCCGAGAAATATGCGGTCCCGTACGAGAATGCCGACACCCAGCCGCTCACGTTACGTCCTCCAAGCAAAAATCCGTCGAGATTTTTTACTTTTTTGAAACTTGTCACTCCTATGCCTATCATTCCAAGTGCAAACAGCACGAATGCAATGACGGTCACAGTCTGAATTAATTTTAAATTTTCCATTCTGCTCTCCTTTCAAGTCCGTTCTGTTAAGTGCCTAGAAAGCAGTACAAAAAAATTTAACCGCCCTCTAAACAGAGGGCGGAGTTTTAACTTCGCGGTACCACCTCATTCATCGCTTCCTCACGAAAACGACCTTAACAGGTACGACATTATCACTAATGGTTATACCCTTGTGCTGTAACGGGCACTCCCGTCGTAGCCTACTTGCATATGCTTTCGGTACGCAGCTCCGAGATGTATTCACAAAAAGTAACTATGCGCCTTTCACCTGCCGGCAGCTCTCTGGATCAGTCTCCTTGATGTTACTGGTTCTCTTCACAGCCTTGTCTCTTCAGTTATGTTAGAATTATATCGCTAACCACAAACCTTGTCAACAATAATTTGTGATAAAACACAAAATTTCTTTGCAACAGCTTATATGCAAGCCCACACTGTCAGACTTCTGTTTCAAACATTCTGCCGCATTCAGGGCATTTGACTCTGATATGTCCCTTTCCCCTTGGTGCTCTCATTTTTTGACCGCAACCCGGACAGTTAAAAAACATGTATTGTATCTCGTTGACATTGGCCTTGCGTTTGCGCTGCTTTTTTCCGGGCTTTTTGAAGCTGTTTTTTATCTCTATATACTTTGCATTTTCCCTGGCTCTTCCCGGTATATTGGTCGAAAGCACTCTGAAAAGACCATATACAACTCCCGCAATCGCTATGTCACGATACAAAGTGTTGTGCAGCCATATATACAAGGCAATAAAAATAAGTACTACAATCCCTATAAATTTACTGAATTCGTCAATTCCCCTTCTGCCTGACATAAACTTGTTCATCTGAATCACTCCTAACAAAAACACGGTATAAACATATATCCGCCTCCACCACTGCAGCAGCTGCATATTGCAAGTGTAAGGCATATATTGTTGCATGGATTGGCATTCACAGTCTGCCTGCCATAGTGCGTACCGGCTCTGGTATATTGCATGCCCTGATATTCCAGACTTTGAAGGTACTGCTGATAAGTTATGTTCCCCGGAGCCATTGATGCTGCTGTTCTGGCGTCTGCTATCGCGGCTGATTTCTGGCCTTTGCGCAGGTATATGTTCGACCTGAGAAAATACCATTCAGCATTTCTGTTTTCAATGCTGTTTAGCACATTCATTCCTTCATCATATCTGCCGTTTTGTATATAGTTTCTGGCTGCCGAAAGATACATTTCCTCCTGCGTGCTTTCATGGGGCTGATTAGAATACGAACTCCAGAAATCCTGATAACTGCTCTGCCCTGACCTCTGTTTCATAATAATATCATAAGCCTGCTGCACTTCTTTGAATTTCTCTTCGTATGCCTCTTTGTTGGGATTATTCATATTGGCATCCGGATGATATTTTTTGCTGAGCTGCTTATATGCTTTTTTGATTTCATCATCTGTTGCGCCGCTGTCAACACCAAGCACCTGATATGGGTTCATCTGATTCTCTCTCCTTTGGCTTTTTCGTATCTTGTCCATACTCCCGAATAGAGTATATTCCTCATAATTTCCGCGTCTTCTGTAATGGGAAGCTGTTCAAAAAATCCTGTGCATTCTGCTATGTTCTCTGTAAGCACCTGCTCCCACTTCTTTTCAAAGCCTTCCTGCCTGTATATGGTCTTTGCCGGATTATATCTGCCCCGCATGATATCCTCTTCAATATCTTCGTATGCATCAAGCAGATATATGAATTTGCCAAGATAAAATCCGCAGCTGTAGAGCCTTTCTTTCCAGAAATCATCCCTGTATGCAAACATCTCTCCCATCAGCTGCCCAAACACTCCTGAGGGCTCTTCAAAATTCTCTTCATCAGATTTTTCGAGTTCTGAGAGCCTGCCAAGGAGTTTCTTTATTTTTTTGGCTTTTTCCGGCCTTCTCCCGCATGCTTTTTTCATTTTGCCTTTGAGTGCAAAAGAAAGCAAAAGTCTCGAAAATTTCCTGTCGTCATTCCAGTCATCAATCATATTGCAATATGCCATAATCATATTCAAATCAGCTGCATATGATGATATTTCACTTGTGATTTCCTCATGTTTTACCAGGGGATGTGCAACACATCTTCTGCATGTATGATTGCATTCTGGTTCATAAAGTCCTGAGAGCAGCATGACAAGAAAAGTCATATCATAATTGAGAGTCAGCCTGCCCAGAATGCCATATCTTTTTTTGAGTGCTGCACAAAGTCCGCAATAGTACGCCCTGTATCTGTCATATTCTCTGATTTTAAGTTCGGGTTTATTGGTAAGCACATATCCAAACATCCTTCTTCTCCTAACCAATCATACATCTTTCCGGTGCATATATCGTAATACAGATGTGAAATTTCTGTGAAATCATCACTTTATCTTTTCCAGAAAGCACACGGTGACCCCGTAACGCACTTGCCGCAGACCTCACTGCCGCTGCTGCCCTCATACGAGCACCCTTCTTCATTATATTTCTCTGCATTTTCAGTTAAAATTTCATAGCATTTATTCCTGTCATAACCGTCAGGTGTAATAGCTCCTGCCGGGCAGTTTTTCATACATATACCGCAGCTTCCATTTGCTTTGTACAGGCAGAGTTCTTCTTCCATCGGACTGTCAGCCCGAACGTCAAGATTTGTAATCACCGTATTGTATCTGCCGCAGCATCCCTCATGTGTAATAAGCATGTTGTTGAGACCAAACGTCCCAAGCCCAGCAGCATATGCAAAATGGCGAAAAGACCAGTCACTTACAAGTTCATGGTGGTCAAACGTGCCTGCTGCAGGATGCACTGCTCCTTTATATCCGTATTCATTCAGTTTGTTTATAATATGTGTGTTTAATCTGCCGAACATTTCATTTGTCTGCTCATATGCCTGCACCCATTGCAGTGATGCATACTTGCTGCCGTTATTGTTTGAATTTGCAAGTTCTCTCGTAAAAGGCACAAAGTATGCGATTACAATCCCTGCATCGGGCATCACCTGCTGCGGAAGTCCGTGTGTCCCCCTTATAATTTGGGGAAGGCTCTGTATATATGGAGAATCTGCAGATGCAAATCCCACAACCGGCTTGCCCCATTTTGTAGTGATTTCAGGCCTCTTGCCATATTCTGAGACAAACTCATTTATCCATCCTCTTATTTTTTCTTTCACAGAATTCTCTCCTCCTTCAACAAGCTTTTCATATTATACACTTTTTACAAAGCAAAGTAAAACACACATCCAATGTTGCCATTGCCATACATGAAATGATATAATATGGTTTATCAAATCAGGAACAGGAAATAACAGATATGAGTAATTGGAAAAAATATTTTACAAAACAAACACTTGACGCCGCCGATACCCTCCTCAATGGAGGTGCTGTCTCAAGATTGTATTATCGCAAAAGCATATGTACTGCGGATGTCCTTGATGACGGTGAAATTTACAGTCCTATCATCGCAACAGATGATGCACGTCGCATAACAGGATGGAACTGCACATGTGCTGAATTAACACATAACCACCCATGTGCACATATAGCGGCTTTGTGCAAAGCATACTATGAAGGAACTCAATCTCCTTCTAATTCTCCTTCGAAAAAAAACTCGAAAACAGATACAAAAAAACCAGACAAAAAAAGCTTAAAATCAAAAATAGCTGACCTCGAAAAGGAGCTTTTACCTGATTGCACACCTTCTCCAAATTCATTTATGGATTATAAGGCAATAGAGTCACAGCTGTTCAAAACAGATGAGGCAAAATACGATGCTCTCACTGCACTTTACAGAGGGGAAGTCATGGCCGAAATTATAAGTCAGCGTTTCACCCGCGACGGAAAACAATTTCTACGGCTTACCGGCGCATCTATCGTCAAAAAAAACAAGCTTCCTGTCATGCTTTCAATCAACGAAGATTCTGTGTTGTATGCATCCTGCCAGGCTCATGAATGCAGTGGCAAAAATTCAAACTACTGGGGAGAGCTTGGGGAAATTTGTACACATGTCGGTGCTCTGTATTTGTCAGCAAAGCACGAACTGGTCGAGAACAATTTTCTCGATGCAACAAATCTGGATGCCAAAGACCTTATGAACAGCTTCCTCTCAGAATCTGCCAAAAAAACAAATGCTACCGAAGCTTCCCCTACAGAAATGATTTCGCTTGTACCCCGCCTCAAATATGCTGACAACTGTCTTGAACTCTCCTTCAAAACAGGAAGCAGCAAGCTGTATGTCATAAAAAACATCAGTGAATTCAATTCAAATGTAAAAACAAACTCTGTGATGCAATTCGGCAAATCAACGGAATTTGAAGTAGGAAGGCAGAACTTTGACAAGACTTCTCTCAAATATATCGATTTTATCGAAAGCCACCTCAGCGAAGTCAATGAATACAATATCCGTATTCCGGACTCGCGTTTTGGTCATGAATCACAAAAAATCTCCATCCGCGATTCCATGATTCTTACAGGCAAATGGCTTGATGATTTCTTTGAGCTTGCACTTGGAGAAACTTTCGAATATACAACTTCAACTGACAAAAAAAAGCAGTCCCTTACCCTTGCAGACAAGGATCCGGATCTTTCTATGGTCCTTTCTCCAATACCGCCGGACTACAAACATACTGCCAAAGGCAAAAACAAATCCTTTTTCGGAGTTTCAGGATATATGAAGTTCCCAAGCATAATGGAAGGCCGAGATCATTTTTACTATATCGAAAACAATACACTATGCAGAGTCTCAGGCAAAGTGACAGCAAGCCTTAATGCTCTGCTGCCCGCCGCCATCTATGCGGACGAATATGAGCCCGATCGTGGAAATCGCAGCAAGCTTGCCAAAAACAACCTTGAAATTAATATTTCAATCGGCAGGAACAATTTATCTGAGTTTTATGGCATTGTGCTTCCACAGCTTGAAGAATTCATAGATATACGCAGCGAAAACCTGGATTTCATTTCAGACTTTCTGCCTGATGATCTTGAAATCATCTTTTACCTTGATGCTTCAGACGGCAATATATTGTGCAAAGGCGTGTCAAAATATGGTGAGGCGACTTATTCGCTTCTTGATTGCAAAAGATACGCTGCCAAGCAGAAATGGTATATAAACAATATGCGTGTCATGGCAAAAGAGCACGAAGCAATATCTCTTGCAACCAGATACCTTCCTGCCGTAGATTTTGAAAATGACCTGATACACTGTGATGGAGATGAAAACGCTGTTTTCAAATTCCTCGAAAGCGGTATAGATGCACTTATGTCTATAGGCCAGGTACATGTAACTGATGCCTTTAAGAATCTCAATATTCATAAGAAGCTGAACCTTACAGTAGGAATTTCTGTCTCACAGGGACTTCTTGACCTTACAATTGTATCAGAGACTCTGTCCAAGCAGGACATTCTTGATGTGCTTGACAGCTATAAACAGAAAAAGCAGTATCACAGATTAAAGAACGGCTCGTTTGTAAATACTGAAGATGATTCCGTAAAGATGTTGTCTGAAATTCTTGATGCATCTCAAATCTCAGCCAAAGAGTTTCTCAAAGACAATATACATTTACCTGCATATCGCGCCCTTTATCTTGATAAGCTCCTTGAAGAAAACGACAGTTTGTATGAAGACAGAGATGCTCATTTCAGGCAGCTGATTAAAGATTTCAAAACTATTTCCGATTCAGATTTTGAAGTGCCTCAAGCTCTGAACAAGACAATGAGAAACTATCAAAAGACAGGTTACAAATGGATGTGTACACTGGAGCAGTACCATTTTGGCGGAATCCTGTGCGACGATATGGGTCTTGGCAAAACACTCCAGGTAATCTCAGTTCTTCTTGCAGCATGCAAGAGAAATATAGAGACATCTCTGATAGTATGCCCTGCTTCCCTCGTATATAACTGGGAGGAAGAATTCGCATCATTTGCACCGGAGCTCAAAGTCAAAGTAATTGCCGGCACAAAATCAGAAAGACTCAAAATACTCTCTGAACTTGACAAATACGATGCAGTAATCACATCATACGATTTGCTCCGTATAGATATAGCAGAATACGAAAATCACAGTTTTCACTATCAGATTGCTGATGAGGCACAGTTTATCAAAAATCCTAAAACAGGTGCCGCAAAAGCAGTCAAGACAATCAAAAGCTCTGTACGCTTCGCACTTACAGGCACACCTATCGAAAATCGGCTGAGCGAGCTGTGGAGTATTTTTGACTATATCATGCCAGGATATCTTTACAGATATGAAACGTTCAAAAAAACATTTGAACTTCCTATTGTAAAACATGGCAATGAAGATGCATTGCAACGTCTCAAGAAGATGGTTGCACCGTTTGTACTGCGCAGGCTTAAACAGGATGTACTCAAAGACCTGCCTGACAAGATTGAAAAGAACTATGTCATTCCTCTTGCCGACAAACAGCAGCAGCTTTATGATGCAAGAGCACTCAAAATCAGGAATGAACTTGCAGCGACAGATGATGCAGAATTTGCAAAGAACAAGCTCAAAATCCTTGCGGAGCTTACAAGGCTTCGTCAGATTTGCTGCGATCCTTCACTTTGCTATGACAATTTCGAAAGTGAGGCAGCCAAAAGACAGGCCTGCATAGACCTTGTACAGAGCGGCATCGAAAACGGCCACCGTATGCTTATTTTCTCACAGTTTACATCAATGCTTGATCTCCTCGAAAAAGATCTTGATGAAAACGGCATAAGCTACTTTAAGATAACAGGCTCCACACCTAAAGAAACACGCATCAGCCTTGTCAACAAATTCAACAATGGAAATGTGCCTGTGTTCTTAATTTCACTCAAAGCAGGTGGAACAGGATTAAATCTCACGGGCGCTGATATGGTAATTCATTACGATCCGTGGTGGAACCTTGCTGTACAAAATCAGGCAACTGACAGAACCCACAGAATAGGTCAGAAGAATACGGTTATTGTGTATAAGCTTATAGCAAAAAATACTATAGAAGAACGAATCATTAAGATACAAAATACCAAAAAAGATCTTGCAGATCAGATTCTCAGTGGCGAAGTAAACATGCTCAGCCGCATGAGCAGGGAAGATTTCCTGGAATTATTGTAAGAAAAGCAAAAGAGCACTTCATCAAAGCTGTTGGCGGGGGCTGTGACAGAAGTGCTCTTTTATATATTACTTAACTTTACTAAATCTTTGAATATGAAAATTGTCCGTCACACACAATGCTGCCGTCAGCATGCCTTAACTCTACTGCAGCAATGCATGTGCGGGAGCCTCTGTGCCTTATTCTGGCCTCTGCAGTCAGCTCTATGTCAGAGGTTTCAGTACTCTGGTAAAACTGCAGGCTGCAATTCTGCGTCACATACATATCACCTGTCGCTCTTGCTGCAGCACCTCCCACAGCATCTGCAAGTGAAGCGTAAGCTCCGCCTGTAACATGTCCGAGCATATCTGTAAATTCATTTACTGCTCTTAACCTGCCTGTAGCTCCATATTCATCGGAAGTCAAAATTTCTATTCCCAAATAATCTGAATAAGGATATTTTTCGTTCATCATGCTCTCACCTCGACTTATGCTTCTTCATTGTCATCCTCATCATCTGTTTCAAGCTCTATAATGCGTTCATCCATTTCATCTTCAAGAGTTTTTTCTTCCGGATCTTTTTTGACAAAATTACTGTCGTAATATTCAGCAGCTTCTTTTATCGGTCCGTCAAACGCGATTTTTCCTGAATCAATAACTATGCCTCTTTTGCACAGTTTTTTGTTAAGTGCCATAGAGCCTGACACAAACAGAAGTGTGACGTTTTTGTCTGATGTTATTGATTTCAGCCTGTTGACAGCTTTGAGTCTGAAACCTTTGTCGCCTACTCCCATAGCCTCATCTATTATGAGAATATCGGGTTTCATTGTCATGTTGATTCCAAAACCTAGTCTTGCAGCCATACCGCTCGAATAAGTTCTGACAGGCTGATCTATATATTCGCCAAGCTGTGCGAATTCAATTATCTCTTCCTCATGCTCTTTGATTTCTTCATCACTCCAGCCAAGCAGCCTTCCTCTCAAATACAAGTTCTGCCTGCCTGTAAATTCAGGGTCAAATCCTGCTCGAAGCTCAAGTATCGCATTTATGTTACCGTCAACTGTTATTTCTCCTTTAGTTGGGAAAGTAACTCCTGTTATCATTTTCATAAGAGTTGACTTGCCTGCACCATTGTTGCCTATAAAGGCTACTGTCTCACCTTTGTGAATTTCAAAGGAGATATTGTTTACTGCTTTTTTCTTTTTGTATTTACCGTTTCTGAAAATAACGGACTTCATTCTTTCTTTATTGCTCTTGTAGAGCCTGTAGACTTTTGTCACATTCTCAACTTTTATAACGGTTTTAGCCATTTACTATCCTCCTACAGAACATCCGGAATTTCTTTTCTCAGTCTTTTGTAAAGCCATAATGCCAGCATTGCAAATATGAACATTACAAACAAAAAGCACAGCAGCTGTTTCCACTCTTCAAAAAACCATATATGTCTTGTGAAGCAGTTCCTGTATCCCTCAACTATATATGTCACAGGGTTGAAATAAAAGAGTCTCCTCACCCATAAGTACGGAATTGCATTTACATCAAACAGGATACCTGAAATCCAGAATATTGCCGACACCATAGCCTTGAGCATATTGTGAAAATCCCTGCTGACAACAGAAAGCAGCCCTGTCGCCATGCTCCACAGCACAGTGAATATAAACATAAACGCTGTATAAAGAGGCAGCTGTATCCAGTAAACTGAAGGTGGAAATCCAAAGCAAAAGAACAGAACAATAACTCCGCCCATCAAAAGTACATGGCTGTACATATTAGACAGGCTTACAAATGTAGGTATTATTGAAACAGGGAATTTTATCTTGGTAACAAGTTTTTTGTATCTGCGAAAGCACGATGCACCGCTGTAAATCATATCTCTCATATAAAACCATGCCACCATGCCTACAACAAGCCACAAAAAATACGGGCATATGATTCCATCTATGTCCTTGGAGCCTCTGAATCCTATTGTAATTGCAAACCAGAATACGAATATCGTCATCGTGGGTTTTATAAATGCCCATACCCATCCAAGGCCGGAGCCTTTAAAGTTCTTGTTTATATCCACCTTTGCAAGGCTGGTTATTTGTGATTTATATGATATATGTTCATTTATTATCTCTTTTAATACATTAAACATAAATTTCTCCCATGCACCCTGTTATCATACATCCTTCAGAATTTATATGAGTTATTATATTCCATACCACTAAAAAAATCAACAATTCTCGCTTTTAAGGGCTTCACTGTGGTTTACTTTGAAGCTGACTTATGGTAAATTATATATGATTGACTAAGGGGACACATTCCAATGAAACTGATATTAAAAACATTCAAACTGATTCTCCGAATCATATATGCTCCTATGAAGCTTTTTCCCGCAGACAGCCGCAAAATCCTGTTTTTGAGCAGGCAGTCAAATGATAAACCTTTGGATTTTGATATGCTTCAAAAGGAACTGCTAAAAACAGACCCTGAGCTTCATTTTGTCACCATATGCAAACGCTCCAGCGACAACAAAACCGATTATTTTTCTTTCGGAATATGTCTGCTGAGAAGTATGTACCATCTGGCGACTTCAAAACTATGTGTTATAGACTCATACTGGCCCGCTGTATGCATACTAAATCACAAAAGCTCTCTTACTGTAATTCAGATTTGGCACGCTCTGGGCAAAGTCAAACAATCCGGATATCAAACCATAGGCAGAGCCGGTGGCAGAAGCAAACTGATTGCAGACGAGCTTTGTATGCACAGAAATTATGACCTTATAATAGCCGGCGGCAAAGCGTGGAACCCTTATTACTGCGCGTCCTTTGGCACTACCGAAGACAGACTTGTCAACATCGGACTTCCGCGAATAGACTATCTCATAGAGCAGGAGTCGGCAAACTGCGAAAAAATATACAAAGCCTATCCCGAATTCAGAGATAAAACAGTTCTTCTTTATGCCCCCACTTTCAGAAAGGGCATCGAGGCAAACTGGCTGCCTCTTGCGGAGAACATTGATTTTGACAGATATATACTCGTAGTTAAGGGACACCCGAACCAGCCCCTTGCCTGCGATATACCACAGGTCTACACCTGTGATGAGTTTAAGTCGACAGAACTGCTTTCAGCCTGCGATTATCTTATCACAGATTATTCAGCCATAGCACTCGAAGGAGCTATATTAAACCGCAAAACCTACTATTTTGTATATGATTATGAGGAGTACATTTCCAAAAACGGCACGAATATAGATTTGTTCAGGGAGATGCCCGGCTGCGTATTCAAGTCAGCCGAAGATCTTTGCCTCGCTATAGACGGCGAATACCCCGAAAGCTCGCTTCAAAGCTACAGACAGAGATTTCTGCCAAAAAGCCTCGGTACTTCGACACAATCCCTTGCAAAGCTTATTTTTACCAAACTACAGGAGAATAATTAGAACCGATGATTGACTTTATTAAAAAAATTCTTGATAAAATAAAATTATTTGTCCTCTACTGGACCAGAATCGTATTTGTAAAAAACCATTTCAAATGCTCGCTTTTTAACAAACTGCGCTCTAACATATTCGGAGGTTATCTGGCAGACCAGTATGTGCTTTATGATTTCCGGCACAACAACAAAAAAGAATACCTGTCTGAATTTGACTGGTACAGATCAAGATATATAAACAAGCCTTTCGATTTTCTGATGAACAACAAAATCGCCTGCAACGAAATTCTGCAGCAGTATGTAAGAGTTCCCGAGATATATGCTTTCAGCAGAGAAAAACTCATCGCAGATTTTAACGGCAGACAACTTGATTACAATGATTTGTGCAGTATAATTGCCGAGCATCACCCCGTATTCATAAAACCATATGGCAAGGGCAAAGGCAACGGAGTTTTCAGGCTTGATTACAGAGATAATACGTACTATGCGGACAACAAAGTTCTGACCGCAGAGGAAATGACAGCTTTTTTGAAAAAGCAAAAAAACTGGATGATGTGCGAGGCTATGTCCCAGCACAAATATTCTTCTGACATATACAATCAGACTGTAAACACAATAAGACTTATAACCCTCAGGGAGCCTGCAACCGGCAATTATAAGATTTTTTTTGCGGTTCAGAGAATCGGTACCCATGAAACTATTCCGGTTGACAACGGCAGTCGGGGCGGTCTTATCTCCAAAATAGATCTTGAAACCGGCATACTGAGTGAGGCAAGGTGCCTGCACAGTCTGGATGTCCACAAAATTCACCCTGATTCCAAGGCTCCTATCGAAGGTGTCAAAATCCCCGGTTGGGACAACATCAAAACAAAAATGCTGGCACTTGCAAACAAACTTCCCTATATGTATTTTGTAGCATGGGATATTCTCATCACCCCTGAGGATTTTTGTATTATTGAAGCAAACACTTCTTCAGGAGTCAACATAATACAACTTTGGGGCGGTCAGAGAAACGGCGAGCTTGGTGATTTTTACAGACATCATAAGGTGATAAAATAAAGGGGGACTTATGAAATATATTATTATGGCCGACGGAAAAGGCACCAGATGGGACAACTTTAATAATATACCCAAGCATTTTATCGAAATCAACGGAGAAAAAATAATATTCAGAACCGTAAGGCTTTTGAATGAAATGGATCCTGCCTGCAGCGTCACTGTCACATCCCACGACCCAAGATATGATATACCCGGCTCCGTAAGGCATGAGCCGTTAAACAACATACTGGAAATTGACAGGTTTACTGAAGAACTGATCGAAAACAATGTCTGCTTTCTTTACGGAGACACCTATTATTCCAAAGAAGCTCTCAGCACCATCATCAGCACCGAAGCTGATCCTTTGATTTTCTTTGGAAACAGCCGTTCAATAATCGCCGTAAAAATTAAAGACGCAGATGTTTTCAAAAAACATTTCAACCGCATAAAAGCTCTGTTTCTTGCAGGCAAAATCAGCCACTGCGTCGGCTGGCAGATTTACGAATCCTTCACAGGAGGCGACCTTGAGTCAAAGCAGATAAATGACTGCTTTATCAAAATAGACGACAGCAGCAGGGATTTCAACTCACCTGCTGATTATATAAACAAATAATAAGAGGTATTAGTATGCAATTAAAAAATTTAGCCAAAAAACTCAGAAAAAAAATCGCCGCATCAGAACCTACTTCGGCATTTTCAAAATGGTTTATTGTCACATTTTATAAATTCGGGTTACTGCTCACCGGCAATCTCAAAAAAAGAAAGGCCAACCTTTATGAAGTTATAAATGAGACTGCAAGCGATGAAATAAAATCAGATTCCCGCTATGCCAAAAAAATCTATAACGATATTATGTTCTGCCGGTTTATTTACGGCATTGCTGCAAGAGAATACTTCACTTTTGATTTTGAAAAGCTTTCTCATCAAGGCAGAAAAACTTTTGTTACAAGAGGCAACAAATACGAATTCTACAAGAAATTCAACAGCCCGAATTATACCAATTTTTTTAATCTCAAAACTGAAACAATCCGTAAATTCGGCAAATTCTACAAAAGAGATGTATTATGTATATACGACGAAAATGATTTCGACAAGTTTGAGGAATTTGTGCATCATCATCCCAAATTCATATACAAGCCTGCCAACGATTATGGCGGACATGGTATAGAAATATATGATTCGACACAGTATGAATCAATTCGCGATCTTTTCGACATTATAATTTTCAACGGATTTTGCGTAGTCGAAGAGCTCATTGTGCAGTCTCATGCAATAGCACAGTTCCACCCTCAGTCAGTGAACACCATGAGAGTTGTCGCATTTTTAACACCACAGGGCAACACTGAAATTCAATGGTGTTTCCTGAGAATGGGCATGGGTGGCAACCATACAGATAATATGAGTTCTGGAGGTCTTGCGGCCTTGGTTGACCCCAAAACAGGAATTATCTATACATCAGGCAGAGACTGGCTTGGCTGCACGCACATATCTCACCCCGATACAGGAGTGCAGCTTGTAGGCTTTCAGATTCCCGAATGGAACAATCTTCTCAAAATGGTTGACGAGCTCGCTCATGTATTGCCGGAAGTGCGTCTGGTGGGCTGGGATCTTGCGTATACCGACAAAGGCTGGGTATTCGTTGAAGGCAATGCACGTCCTCAATGCGTTTCCGTTCAGATAACAGAACATAACGGCAAACTGCATTTGTATCAGAATATGGCATCAAAATTTGAGCAGACAGCTGAATAGTGAGGTAAGACAATGAGTAATAAAATATCAATAGGATTTACAGGTGATTTAGGTTTCAGCGGATATTTCACAGGCGCTTACAAAAAAACCGACTTGTTAGATAGTAACTTAAAAGAATTTTTCAAGACAAATGACGCCACCGTCATAAATTATGAAAACCCTATAACAGCCTGCCGCATAACCAAGAAAAAAAGGCTCGCCCACAGAAGCGATCCTGAAGCGCTTGATTTCATAAAAGCAAACTTCAACAATCCAATTCTTTCCTTTGCAAACAATCACCTTATGGATTACGGATACATCGGAATGATTGACACGATAGAAAATACAGAATCTGCAAGACTCCCATATATAGGTGCGGGGCGGAATATCGACGAAGCATCCAAAATGATTATCGTCGGCGACGATATAAAAATAGGAATAATGTCAATGCAGTACAAAAAATATATGGTTGCAAACGACATCCATGGTGGACCTTTTCATGAATCCTCAGATGCATATATTAAAAAACGTGTTGAGGAATTCCGTTCATCAGTTGACTGGCTTGTTCTCGTATATCACGGAGGAGATGAGTTCCTTTATTCTCCAATGCCATATATCCGCAAGCTCCTGAAAAAATATCTTGACTGGGGCTGCGATGTGGTTGTCGCACATCACCCTCATGTAGTACAAGGGTTTGAGCATGTAGGCAAAAAAGCCATATTCTACTCTCTCGGCAATTTCATATTTGATACAGATTACCAGAGAGTTCAAGAGGGCACGGACAAAGGTATGCTCCTTAGGCTTACCTTTACCAAAAATGATTTTTCTTTTGATGGAGTGCCTACTTTCATTGACAGAGATAAGCAGACTGTTTCACAAGGTACACCAAATTCTCATTTTGCAGACATTAGCAAAACAAATTACAATGCACTGTGGACATCTGAAGCCTACAGAAAATTAAAAGTGATGCAAAAAGCTGCAGAATTAAAAGAGCTTGAATCTGAAGAAAAGATGCAACTTGCAGAAAAAGAATCTCTACGTGTTGAACAGCTCAAGCGTGCACATATTATGAAGCTTATACAAAAAAATCTCGCAGATGACAGCGACCTTGATGAGTTCGACGAAAATGTCGAGAATGAGAAACAGACAGCTACCGGCAAAAAATCATTTTATAAAAAAATGCGTGCCGCCTACAGAAAAATCGTTGTTCAAGCTCCTGCAAACCGTAGAGCTTTGAAGCTTAAATGTGGACGACTTCTATACAAGATTTTTTACAAAAGCAAAACTATATCTGACTAAGTCTTTAGGCTGTGCATCCATTGTTCATCACGAATGCACAGCCTTTTTGCTAATAACGCCGCCTGTTTATCTGTTAACTTCTTTTTTGTCTATCAGTATAAGCTCGGCACTAAGCCCTGACAGGTTTGACGAAAGACTGAGTGTGTCTGAAACTGTCAGCTCACCAAACTCTACAAAAGGCAGTGTTCTCCAATTGTTGAGCAATGCGTTTCTCTTGCTTGGCACCATCTGATTGCTGTTATCTTCATAAGCTACAATTATATTTTCTCTTGTAAGCTTGTATCTTGAAATTTTGAATTCTCCTGAAATGCCTGAACATCTTATCAGCAGTTCAACATTGTCGGTATAATTCAAAATAGCCTTTAGATCGTCTGCTCTGCCTTTGGATTCATTGAATTCCTCTTTGAGTTTCTCATTGAAGTTATATACAAGAATACTCAGACTTTTAACCTCTTCAGGATATTTTGCAGATGTGGTTATTATATAGTTATCACCTGATGCAACTATCTGCTCTCTAAGGCTCTTGATCAGGTTATATGGCCTTGCAATGAATTTGAGATTTTCGCCCTTAAGAAATTCTTCTACGCCCTGGTTCTGATTTTTGTTTACAATACCAAACTGGCTGTTGTATATATTGACATCAATTATAACCGGTTTGGCCATAGTGTTTTTCATATAATCACTGTATATGCCCCTTACCTGCATTTTGATTGCTTCTTCTATCTCTTCAGGTGTGGATCTGGTGTAATTGGCTATAGTTTCTCTGCCACTAACCTTACCTGCATATTTTTTGCGATATTCCAATGGATGCATTCCAAACCATGTTTCAAAATGTTTAATGTAATATCTGACTGCAGAAAATCCTGTCTCCTCTGCAATGGCTCCGATTTTTTTGTTTGTACCAAGTAACAGTTTTTCTGATTCTTCAACTCTGATATAACTGAGCAGTTCCTGGAAGCTCAATCCTGTTGCCTCTCTGATAACATGTGACAGATAATAAATGCTCAGATGCTCTCTATCGGCGATTTCACCCAGTGTCAGCTTACGACTGTAGTTTTCATACATATAATCTGTAATTCTGTTGAGTCTGCCGGAAAGGATTTTGTTGCCTTTGTTTTTGGATTCATTTACAAATCTGCCGTCCTCCATCACGAAATACTGGAAGTCAGAAATCAGGCAAGCTATAAGGTTGTGGGTTGTCTCTATTACTTTGTGCTCATACCCATATCCCTTTTGGATTATCTCCATCATGATTTTGGCAAGGAGATTCCTGAGAACTTCAAGGCTTTCGTCACTGTCATCATCCATATCTGTGACAAAAAATGAGTTTTTGAGATTGTCATAATAACGTGAAAAATATGAGAGGTCAAGTTGCAGCATCATTACCATGTTATCTTCGTCTGTAGCAGTAAAGCTGTGTATTTCTCTGTCATTGAAGATATAGATATCACCCTGCTTCATCAGATATTCATAATGACCGTTTTTGAGATGTATGCTTCCTTTCAAAACATATACTATCTCAATATCATCATGAAAATGTATAGGATACTCACGTATGTTGCCTACTATAACGTTTACCGGAAGTTCATCTTTGTAAAAACTTTTTTCTTTTAACATTTTTGTTCCCTCGTTTTACCTCTTAATGTTTGTATCTTGTGTTTACTGTAACTATTATTTCCGTTGTTATATTATTGCCATTTGTCTTTGGTGTTAATTTCTTTGAATCTTTACTACTCTTTTCGATGCGATAGTGTCTTCTGTTTACAACAGCAGTATGCACCTCCCGTTCCCTATATGATTTGTCTGTAGTCCGAATCCTTCAATTTAATCACATGTTGACAGCAAGTTTGTACTTTTTTATTTATTATATACTATTTCAACCCATTTGTGCTATACTATTTTTAATAAATTCAAGGAG
>CAZDQV010000032.1:0-20222 GCA_964507795.1 uncultured Oscillospiraceae bacterium
CGCAGTAGTGATTGAAACAGGAAGCTCCGACTTCTATAAGTCGGAGTAGTTCACATTGCTGTCAATATGCAGGTTTGTCTTCGCAGAATGTCTTTTGAAATACTATGTCTGCAGAAAAAAAGGACGCATGATATAAATTTGCTGCTGTTTCAGCATGTACTGTTAGCCCCTGCAATCCACAGCGCATATCATAGCTTTAGGCGTTTTGAGGCTGTGTGATGCACAGGTGGCATATAATTTGTTTGCTTTAATTGCAAAAGCCCCTTGTCAGCATATAGTTTTTGTGTAATAATTAAGACATCAATTGAATAACTTTTGTTTACTGATATATGTTCTGTATGATGGCCGGAACGTCTCTACCACGCGCCGAAAAAAAGTGACTATTAGTTGATAATGCTGCATATCGTATTCTCCCATATCAGGGAGGCTGATTTGTGTTATATTTTGTATTGGTAAACAGGTTTTTTAGCCTGTTTTTCTTTTATAACATAGGAAATATCGACTTGTAGATATTTCCGTATGTTTCAAAGAAAGCACATTGAATGTTATCGCACCTTGCGTGCGATATGTGAAAATAGAAATTTAAATTTCGTACATTTTCACTTTGTTTACTATACCTGTCATAACTTATGATAAGCGGACTGCCGCAGGGAGTGACAGGCGAAGTTTATACTGATTGTTCGGGCAGGCAACTATCTCATATATTAGGGGTAATTGTCTGCCCTGTTGTTTTTTGCAGGGAGGATTTATGAAAAAAATAGGAATTGTAATGGGAAGCGACTCTGATATGCCTGTCGTATCAAAAGCGATAGATACTCTTAAAGAACTCGAAGTGCCATATGAAGTGCATATATATTCGGCACACAGAACACCTGAGGAAGCTAAAAACTTTGCACAGGGAGCGAGAACTGCCGGATTTGGTGCAATCATAGCGGCAGCAGGTAAGGCTGCACACCTTGCAGGCGCCATTGCGGCAAATACGACGCTGCCTGTAATAGGAATACCTGTTAAATCGTCAACCCTTGACGGACTTGATGCACTGCTTTCAACTGTGCAGATGCCTTCGGGAATACCTGTTGCAACAGTTGCGATAGATGGAGCTTCTAATGCTGCGCTTTTAGCGGTTCAGATGCTTGCCATCGAAGATAGCAAACTTGCAGACAGATTACATGCAAAGAGAATTGCAGACACACAAAAAGTACTCGAAAAAGATGCTGCTTTAGCAGCAAAGTTGAATAAATAATATAAATGTATGGAGGTACAGACAATGGAAAAGAAACTCGTTTACACAGGAAAAACTAAGAATGTATTTGCACTTGACAATGGCAACTATCTGCTGAAATTCAAGGATGACTGCACAGGAAAAGACGGAGTGTTTGACCCTGGTCAGAATGCTGTAGGCCTTACAATCGAGGGAGTAGGAGATGTAAACCTTCGTATGTCAATTTATTTCTTTGAAAAAATCAACGCTGCTGGAATCAGGACTCATTATGTCAATGCAGACCTTGATGAGACAACAATGGAAGTACTGCCTGCAAAAGTATTTGGTAACGGTCTTGAAGTTATATGCAGACACAAAGCTGTAGGCTCATTTTTCAGAAGATACGGCGAATATATCGAAGAAGGAGCTGACCTGCCTGAATATGTTGAAATGACATTCAAAAATGATGAAAAAGAAGATCCGCTGGTAACAAAAGACGGACTTGTTGTTCTTGGAATAATGACAGAAAAACAATACGATGACATCAAGGCTATGACTCAGCAGATAACAAGGATAGTTGCAGATGATATGAAAGCAAAAGGCCTTGTGCTTTATGATATCAAATTTGAATTCGGATATGACAAAGACGGCAATGTAATGCTTATAGATGAAATCGCATCGGGAAATATGAGAGTATACAAGGACGGAGAATATATAGATCCTATGACTTTATCAGAACTTTTCTTCAGTAAATGTTAGGGAGGAATCAATGGGTGGATATTTTGGTGCAGTATCAAAGCGTGATGTTGTACTGGATGTGTTTTACGGTACAGACTATCATTCACATCTTGGGACAGCCAGAGGTGGAATTGCTGCATACGATGAAGAATATGGTTTCCAGAGAGAAATCCACAACATAGAAAACTCACCTTTCAGAACAAAATTCGAAGGCGTATGCGATTCTATGAGAGGCAAATCATGTATCGGGTGTATAAGCGACGGAGATCCGCAGCCCATACTCATACGGTCAAATCTTGGAACATATGCAATAATTACAGTTGGAGCCGTAAGAAATTCACGGGAGCTTATTGATCAGTTTCTGGCATTCAGCGGAGGACATTTTGAAGCAATGACAGGCGGGAAAATCAATTCCACAGAGCTTGTTGCATCAATGATAAACCAAAAAAGCGACTTCCTTGAGGGCATTAAATTTGCACAGAATGTGATTGAAGGATCAGCCTCAATTGTAATATTAAAAGAAGACGGCCATATTATAGCGGCAAGAGATAAGCTCGGCAGGACGCCTCTTCTCATAGGCAGGGACAGTGACGGATATTGCATTTCTTTTGAATCCTTTGCCTATGAAAAACTCGGATATGAAACAGCAAAAGAACTTGGCCCCGGAGAGATTGCAGAGATCTCAAAAGATAAAATAACTATTTTGCAAAAACCGGGCAAAGACATGAAAATATGCGCTTTTTTATGGACTTACTACGGATACCCCAACTCGACATATGAGGGAGTAAACGTTGAGGTTATGAGAAACAGAAACGGCAGACTGCTTGCTCAATATGATGACACAAACGACAGGAGCTTTGATTTGGATTATGTTGGAGGAGTGCCTGATTCTGGTGTTGCTCATGCAATAGGATATGCCAACGAGTGCGACATTGATTATGCAAGACCTTTTATTAAATACACACCAACATGGCCCAGAAGCTTTATGCCGACAAACCAGTCAGAAAGAAGCCATGTTGCCAAAATGAAGCTGGTGCCTGTGACAGACCTGATCAAAGACAAAAAACTGCTGTTTGTGGACGACAGCATTGTCAGGGGTACTCAGCTCAAGGGAACAGTTGATTTCCTTTACGAAAACGGAGCAAAAGAAGTACATATGCGTTCAGCCTGCCCCCCTATAATGTACGGGTGCAAATACCTTAACTTTTCAAGACAAAACTCCGATATGGAGCTTATAGCAAGAAGAATTATCATGGAGCTTGAAGGTGAGGAGGGCAGTGAACATATTGACGAATACAGCGACGGAACCACAGAAAGAGGCCGAGCACTGAGAAATGCACTTTGTGAAAAACTGCATTTTGACTCGCTTGAATACCAGAGTATAGATAATATCATAAAAGCAATAGGCATAGATCCATGCAAAGTCTGCACCTATTGCTGGAATGGAAAGGAATAGGTGAAATGAAAAACTCAAAAGCGGATGCATATGCAGCTGCAGGTGTCGATATAACTGCGGGATATGAATCAGTTAAGCTGATGAAAAAGCATATTGAAAAAACAGTTACAGACGGAGTAATGTCAGAGGTAGGAGGTTTCGGAGGCCTTTACAGACCCGCTCTTGCAGGCATCAAAGACCCGGTACTCGTAAGCGGTACAGACGGAGTCGGCACCAAGCTCAAACTTGCGTTTCTTGCAGACAGGCATGATACAGTCGGAATCGACTGTGTCGCAATGTGCGTCAATGATATAGTATGCTGCGGAGCAGCGCCTATGTTTTTCCTTGACTACATAGCATGCGGCAAAAACGTGCCCGCAAAAATAGCACAGATTGTAAAGGGAGTTGCCGATGGATGCGTTCAGGCAGGCTGTGCGCTGATTGGTGGTGAAACAGCGGAAATGCCGGGATTTTATCCCGAGAATGAATACGACCTTGCAGGGTTTGCGGTTGGACTTGCAGACGGCAGCAGGCTTCCGGACAAAACAGATATAAATCCGGGAGATACAGTGATAGCTCTTGCATCAAGCGGCATTCACTCCAATGGATTTTCTCTTGTAAGAAAAGTGCTGGATATCGAAAACGCAGATCTTGATGCGCCTGTAGCAGAGCTTTCAGGCAAATCTTTGGGAGAAGTGCTTCTCACACCTACAAAGATATATGTAAAGCCGATACTTGCATTGTTCAAAGAAGTAAATGTCAAGGCAGTATCGCATATTACAGGCGGAGGTTTTTATGAAAACATTCCAAGAAGCCTGCCTGAGGGGATAGGCGTCAGGATAAAAACAGAAGACGTCAGAGTGCTGCCTGTATTTGAATACATAGCATCAAAAGGCAGCATCCCGCAAAGAGAAATGTTCAATACGTTTAATATGGGAGTTGGGATGACAGTTATAGTTTCTCCTGAGGAAACAGACAGAGCTCTTGAAATTTTGAGAGCAAACGGAGAAGATGCGTATGTTCTTGGCGAAACTGTCAGCTCTGATGAAGGGATTATATTATGGTAAAAACAAAAATAGCCGTGTTCATATCAGGCGGCGGCACCAATCTGCAGGCTCTCATAGATGCGCAGCGTGACGGTATACTTCGAAACGGCAGAATAGCACTTGTTATTTCATCAAACTCTATTGCCTACGGGCTCAAAAGAGCAAAAGAAGCGGGCATTGATGCTGTTGCAATCACGCGCAGGGACTGTGGCTCTCAGGAAGCGTTTGAAACTGAGATCATCAAAAAGCTTGAGGAATACGGCATAGAACTTATAGTCCTTGCGGGATTTTTGAACATACTTTCAGAGGATTTTGTGAAACGATATCCTGAGAGAATAATCAACGTTCATCCTTCGCTCATACCATCATTTTGCGGTAAGGGATTTTACGGCATCAAAGTTCACGAAGCGGCACTTGATTACGGAGTTAAAATTACAGGTGCAACAGTACATTTTGTAAATGAGGTGACTGACGGAGGCAGAATAATCAGGCAAAAGCCTGTATGCGTCAAAACTGATGACACACCAAAAACATTGCAAAAACGTGTGATGATGCAGGCAGAGTGGGTGATACTCCCAGAGGCTACGGAAGAAATTTCAAAAGCAATTGCAGAAAGGAAAGAATATAATGGAATATAACGATATCGGAAAGCTCCTTTCATCAAATGAATACCCGGGAAGAGGCATTATACTTGGAATAAGCCCTGATGGCAGCAAGCAGGTGGCGGCATACTTCATAATGGGCAGGAGTGAAAACAGCAGAAACCGCATATTTGAAAAACGAAACGACGGAATATATACAAAAGCTTTTGATGAAAGCAAAATGGAGGATCCCGCGCTGATAATATATGCGGCAGTAAAACAATCAGGAAACAGTCTGATTGTCACAAACGGTGACCAGACAGATACAATATATGAATTCCTCGAAGCCGGTGATACCTTTGAACATGCGCTTGACACAAGAAAATTTGAGCCTGATGCGCCAAACTTTACTTCAAGAATAAGCGGAGTGATTACAAACAAAAGTGGCGGATGTATGTACAAGCTCAGCATATTGAAAAGCCTTGATGAAGAAGGCGGCACATGCGGCAGATTTACATACAGCTATGAGCCTGTTGCAGGGAAGGGCCATTTCATACATACATACAAAGGGAACGGCAATCCCCTCCCGGCATTTGCAGGAGAACCTGTGCCTGTTAATATATATGATGATTGCAATGAATTTGCACAATATATATGGAACAGCCTTAACAGTGAAAACAGAATTTCGCTTTATGTAAGATATACAGATATTAAAACCGGAGAATATACAGAAACTCTCATAAACAAAAATATACAGGAGGCGTAATATGAAGGATTTTGAGCTCAAATACGGATGCAATCCAAATCAGAAGCCGGCAAAAATATATATGGAGGATGGAAACAGTCTTCCTGTTGAAATCTTAAGCGGCAGACCGGGATACATCAATTTCCTTGATGCATTCAATGCATGGCAGCTTGTAAAAGAGCTGAAAGCTGCTACAGGTTTGCCTGCAGCAACATCATTCAAACATGTCAGTCCGACTTCCGCCGCTCTTGGCAAGGTGCTGCCTGAGAGACTCAAAAGAGCCTGCTTTGTTGATGATATAGCAGGTCTTGATGATTCACTCCTTGCCTGCGCTTATGCCAGAGCAAGAGGTACAGACAGACTTTGCTCGTTTGGAGACTTTATAGCCCTTTCGGATATATGCGATGAAACGACTGCAAATATCATCAAAAGAGAAGTGTCAGACGGCATTATAGCTCCGGGATATACAGATAAAGCGCTTGAAATATTAAAGACAAAAAGAAAAGGCGGCTACAACATCATAAAAATCGATCCTGACTATGAACCGGCTGCAATTGAAAAAAAACAGGTATTTGGCATTACCTTTGAGCAAAAACGAAATGATATTAGAATAGATAATAGTGCTCTTGAAAATATTGTTACAAAGAACAAAGAATTAAGTGATGATGCAAAGCTTGACCTTATTACAGCACTTATAACACTCAAATATACCCAGTCAAATTCAGTATGCTTTGCCTATGACGGACAGGCTATAGGCGTCGGAGCAGGGCAGCAGTCAAGGATTCATTGTACGCGTCTTGCAGGTGATAAAGCCGACACGTGGTTCTTGAGGCAGAGCGACAGAGTACTGGAACTGCCGTTCAGAGCAGAGCTTGGCAGAGCCGAAAGAGATAATGTAATAGACGGATATATCAATAAATATGAAGAGGATGTCTGTGCCGAAGGCAACTGGCAAAAGTACTTTACAAAAATGCCGGAGCCTTTTACGCAGGAGCAGCAGAGAGCGTATCTTGATACAATCAAAGGTGCATCGCTTGCCTCGGATGCATTCTTCCCGTTTGCAGACAGTATTGAGAGAGCTTTCAAAAGCGGTGTTTCATATGTGGCAGAGCCGGGAGGTTCAATCAGAGATGATCAGGTGATACAGTGTGCAGACAAATATGATATGACGATGGTATTCAACGGAACAAGGCTATTCCATCATTAAAAGGTGATAAAATGAAAATACTCGTAGTTGGCGGCGGCGGCCGTGAACACGCAATAATTAAAAAAATCAGAGAAAACAAATCTGTAGATACAATATATGCGCTTCCCGGCAACGGTGGTATCGCAAAGGATGCCATATGTGTGGATATAGGGGCAAAAGATATAGAGAAAATCACAGAGTTTGCTGTGGCAAATGATATAGACTTTGCAGTGGTTGCCCCCGATGATCCGCTGGCGCTGGGCGCAGTTGACGCACTTGAAGCTAAGGGGATTAAATGCTTTGGCCCAAACAAAGCCGCAGCAGTTATCGAAAGCAGCAAAGTGTTTGCAAAGGAACTCATGAAAAAATACAAAATACCTACAGCAGGGTATGAAGTGTTTGACGATATGAACACGGCTCTTTGCTATCTTGACACTGCGCCGGTTCCCGCAGTCATCAAGGCTGACGGGCTTGCGCTTGGCAAGGGCGTTGTAATAGCACAGACAAGAGACGAAGCAAAAGCCGCTGTCAGATCTATGATGGAAGATAGGATTTTCGGTGAAAGCGGCAGCCGGGTAGTCATAGAAGAATTCCTGACAGGTCCGGAGGTTTCCGTATTGTCATTTACCGATGGCAAAACCATAGTGCCGATGATTTCCTCACAGGATCACAAAAGAGCCCTGGATGGAGACAAAGGACCAAACACAGGTGGCATGGGATGTATAGCACCAAATCCCTATTACAAAGAAGAAATGGCACAGCAGTGCATGGATGAAATTTTCATTCCTACAATTGATGCTATGAACAAAGAAGGCAGGAAGTTCAAAGGATGCCTGTACTTCGGACTCATGCTTACGGCGGACGGTCCTAAGGTAATAGAGTACAACTGCAGATTCGGGGATCCCGAAACACAGGTGGTGCTTCCGCTGCTCAAAAGCGACCTGCTCGATATTATGAGAGCTGTCGCAGACGAAAAACTTGAAGAGATGGAGATTGTTTTTGGCAAAGAGAGTGCATGCTGCATTGTGATGGCATCAGAAGGCTATCCTGTATCTTATGAAAAAGGATTTGAAATATCGGCAGATAAGCTACCTGAGAATACTGATTTATTCATAGCAGGAGCGGCTCTTGCTGATGGGAAGCTTGTCACATCAGGAGGCAGGGTGCTTGGAGTTACAGCAGTTTCTGAAAATCTTGAAAAGGCGATTTGCGATGCATATGCTGCAGTTAAAAATGTGCATTTTAAGAACTCATATTACAGAAAAGATATAGGGAAGAAAGCTCTTGAAGCAGAAAGGAAATAGTAATGGTTTACAGAATATATGTTGAAAAGAAAAAATCAGCAGCAAGTGAAGCTGCTGGATTGCTTTCAGACATAAGGGCTTTTTTGGGAATTGAAAACCTGAAAGAACTTAGAATTATCAACAGGTATGATGTCGAGGGTATAACCGGAGAACTGTTTTCATACTGCATAGATACTGTTTTTTCAGAACCTCAGCTTGACGATACATATGATGCCCTTGACAGCGAAGGATACTCTGTATTTGCAGTTGAGCCTCTTCCAGGACAGTTCGATCAGAGAGCAGACTCTGCCGCACAGTGCATACAGATAATATCTCAGGGTGAAAGACCTGCTGTTGCGGCGGCAAAAATATATATGCTGAGAGGAAGCAATGTCACAGAAGAGCAGATAAGTAAAATCAAAACGTATGTAATAAACCCTGTCGAATCAAGAGAGGCTTCTTTGGACATGCCAGATACATTGAAATCTGATTATGAAGTTCCGACGGAAGTTGAAATTCTGACAGGTTTCACAGCACTGGATGAGGACGGCCTCAAAAGATTTATTGCAGACAGAGGTCTTGCCATGGATGTTGATGATATTGCAGTTTGTCAGAAATATTTCCAAAGGGAAGGCAGAGAGCCGTCTGTAACAGAGATAAAAATGATAGATACTTACTGGTCAGATCACTGCAGGCATACTACATTTATGACCACTATAGACAGTGTCACATTTGAAGATGAACTTATCGAAAAAACATACAATGAATATATACAGGCACGAAAGGCGATAGGCAGAAACAAGCCTGTCAATATGATGGACATTGCAACCATTGCAGCCAAATGCCTCAAAGCAGAGGGAAAACTCCCCGGTCTTGATGAGTCAGAAGAAGTCAATGCATGTACAGTCAAAATCAAAGTTAATATAGATGGCGAAGATGAAGACTGGCTCCTGCTTTTCAAAAATGAAACACATAATCATCCTACAGAGATAGAGCCTTTCGGCGGTGCCGCAACATGCATAGGAGGAGCAATCAGAGATCCGCTCTCGGGCAGAGCTTATGTTTATGCTGCAATGAGAGTCACAGGTGCTGCAGATCCGCTTAAACCTGTCAGTGAAACTCTTGAAGGCAAGCTGCCTCAGAGAAAAATCGTAACGACGGCAGCGGATGGATATTCTTCATATGGCAATCAGATAGGGCTTGCAACAGGACAGGTTGATGAAATATATCATGACGGATATGTTGCAAAGCGTATGGAAATCGGTGCTGTAATGGGTGCCGCACCTGCCGCAAACGTCAGGAGAGAAGTGCCGCAGGCCGGAGATGTAGTGATTCTTCTGGGAGGCAAAACAGGTAGAGACGGATGCGGAGGAGCAACAGGTTCATCCAAATCACACAACCTTGATTCACTTGCGAGCTGCGGCGCGGAGGTTCAAAAGGGAAATGCGCCTGAAGAGAGAAAGCTGCAGAGGCTTTTCAGAAATCCGACAGCTGCAAAAATGATAAAAAGATGCAATGACTTTGGTGCGGGAGGAGTTTCGGTAGCCATAGGTGAACTTGCAGACGGACTTTTGATAAACCTTGACAAAGTGCCAAAAAAATATGAGGGACTTGACGGTACAGAACTTGCCATAAGCGAATCACAGGAGAGAATGGCTGTTGTCGTGACAAAAGATGATGCGGCGACATTTATGGAGCTGGCGGATTCCGAGAACCTTGAATCTACAATAGTGGCGGAGGTGACAGAAGAACCGAGGCTTGTAATGCACTGGAACGGTAAAACCATCGTTGATATTTCAAGAGAGTTTCTTGATTCCAATGGAGCAGAGAAACATATATCGGCGAGAACTGCAAAAGCGATAAAGCCTTGCAAAGAGATACCTGAAAGCTTCGAAAAAGGTTTTAGGGAACTTGCAGGAAACCTTAATGTGTGCTCCAAAAGAGGCCTTGCTGAGCAGTTTGATTCAACAATTGGAGCTGGAACAGTACTTATGCCTTTTGGAGGCAAGTACCAGAGAACCCCGTCGCAGGCCATGGCATACAAGATTTCAGTTGAAAAAAAGGATACAAAGACGTGTTCTTTGATGTCGTGGGGATATAATCCGTATATATCATCGTTAAGCCCGTATCACGGAGCATATACAGCAGTTATAGAATCTGTTTCGAAGCTTGTGGCATCAGGTGCTGAGTTTAGAGATGTTTATTTGACTTTCCAGGAGTATTTTGAGAAGCTGGGAAAAGACAGCAGTAAATGGGGCAAACCTCTGTCGGCATTGCTTGGAGCATTCAGAGCACAGATGGGCCTTGGAATAGCGGCCATAGGGGGCAAGGATTCGATGAGTGGTACTTTTGAAGATATAAGTGTGCCTCCTACACTTGTTTCGTTTGCAGTTACGACTGAATCTGTTGACAATGTTTTGAGTAATGATTTCAAAGCACCGGGACACAAGGTGGTTCTGCTTGAACCTGAAACAGACAGCGACGGACTTGTAAATTTGGAAAGCCTTAAAACTGTGTTTGGCGAAGTCACAAGACTTATGCGGGAAGGCAATGTATATGCGGCATATACACCTGGATTTGGCGGCATTGCGGAAGCTGTTATGAAGATGTGCTTTGGAAACGGGACAGGGTTTGAATTTAAATCTGATATTTCACTTGAAAAAATATTCGGATATGCCTACGGTTCATTTGTGCTTGAGATTAAAGAGAATACTGAAATTCATGCTCAAAACATAAATGTGGCAAGCCTTGGTAAAACCTGTGACGCGGAATATATATCCTGCGGCAATGTTCGTGTGCCTCTTGAAGATCTTTCGCAAACTTATGAAAACAAACTTGAAAGTGTATATCGGTGCAATATCAAAACAGAACATGCAAATATACCAGCTGTGGAATATAAATATGAGGGAATGCGAAAATCTCCTGCAATTAAAATTGCAAAACCAAAAGCCCTTATACCGGTATTTCCAGGCACAAACTGTGAGTATGATTCGGCAAAAGCCATGGCATCAGCCGGAGCAGAGCCTGAAATATATGTCATAAAAAACAGAAGTGCAGAGGATATCGCAAATTCGGTCAAAGAATTTGCATACAAAGTAAGAGAGTCGCAGATGATTTTCATACCGGGAGGATTCTCCGGGGGAGACGAGCCTGACGGCTCGGGCAAATTCATAACAGCTTTTTTCAGAAACGAAGCTGTAAGAAATGCTGTTACAGATCTCATAGATCAGAGAGAAGGACTTATGTGCGGCATCTGCAACGGATTCCAGGCTCTTATCAAACTGGGTCTTGTGCCATATGGCAGGATAATGGAAACAGACGAAAACTCTCCGACACTTGCGCTTAATACAATAGGCAGGCATCAGTCAAAGATTGTAAGGACAAGAATTGCATCAAGCATGTCTCCATGGCTTGCAGATACACAGGTCGGAGAAATATTCTCCATGCCTGTATCCCATGGTGAAGGCAGATTTGTAGCAGATGATAAACTGGTAAACCAGCTTATACAAAACGGGCAGATAGCAACTCAATATGTTGACTTTGACGGAAATCCTTCAAATGATGTACAATTTAATCCCAACGGATCATATTATGCGATTGAAGGCATTACATCTCCTGACGGCAGGATATTCGGCAAGATGGGTCATACAGAACGTGCAGGCTATGGCCTTTACAAAAACGTGCCAGGAAGTTACGATTTGCCGATGTTTGAATCAGCAGTAAAATATTTCAGATAGACAAACAAGCAACTTCTTTAGAAATTCAGGAACTCATCAGAGCATCCGCTTCATGGTGAGTTCCTTTATTTTGAATTGGCGATACAACTGACTTCATATTAATTTTTTAGAAAAAAGGCAGAATAGCTTGACACATGAGGCAAAAGTGTGGTAAACTTAGTGCATGTTAGGGCAGAAAAGTGCCAAAAGGAGACAGTTTATGAAGTCAAAATTATTAGCATTAACACTTTCATTTGCAATAATATTTACAATGGGAATCAATACACCTGCTTTTGCTGCTGACACAGCAGATACAAACACACAGGTTGAAACAGATATTGACGGCGAGGTTGATACAGATCCTGCTGATGAGGATGATATAGACGAAGGATTTGAAGACGGCGATGAAGATGCAAACGCTCCTGTAGAAGAGGATGATGTTGTAATTGAACTTGCTGCACCATCAAAAGTTAAAGCAAAAGCTCTTGGTAAAAGCTCAATCAAAGTGACTTGGTCAGCTGTAGACGGAGCCATAGGATACAAAGTATATTGCTACAACAAATCAAGCAAGACCTACAAGAGGATAGCTACTGTTGAAGGCACATCATATACTCACAAAGGCCTTGCAGCAGACACAAGGAAGGTTTACAAAGTTGCAGCATATGCATATGATGCAGATGGCAACGAAGTGATTGGAGACAAATCTCAAAAAGCAAGTGCAACCACAGATGATAACGACGATGTTACAAAACTTGTGAACACAGCCAAAAGCAAACTTGGATGCTCATATCGCGCAGGAGCAGAAGGACCAAGCAGCTTTGACTGCTCAGGATTTGTATATTATGTTTTCAAAAAAGCAGATGTGGGCAAAAAGACTGTAATAAGGTCATCGGCTCAGGGACAGTATGCATCCCTCAAGAAATACAGTGTAGGCAAGAATATTTCGAATGCTAAAGTTGGAGATATTATTTTCTTCTCAGCAAGCGGCAGTACTTCGGGTATCAACCATGTTGGTATATACGCAGGCAATGGCAAGGTATTGCATGCCGGTTCATACAGAACAGGCGTATGCTATGGCAAGATAAGCCAGCTTTCACGTTGCGGACGCAAAGTATGTGCGATAGTTAGAAATATATAAATAAAAAGTTGAAAATTATAGAATATTGAAATAAGGTAGGCGGCCGAATGGCCGCCTTAATTTGTGCATAAGAGAATATGAAATGGATTGCAGAAGTAAAATCGGCGGCCATTTGGCCGCCTGGTGTCTGTTATTCTTGCTGTTTTTGAGGACCGCTGAGTGTGCTGTCATCTATATCATCATTGTCTGATGGTACAGGCTCTTCCGGCTCTTCCGGTTGTGCAACTGCGTCTGTCTGTTTGTCTGTTTTTGAGCCGGTTTCAGTCTTGCTGTCCTGCTTGCTGCCGTTGTCGGTTGTCTTGCTGTGAGTCGTTGCACTTGCAGGCGCCTGTGATGCAGTGTTTTCTGAAACCTTTTCGTTTTCGGAAGCCGTTTCCTCCGGATCTTTTTTGTATTTGTCTATAGTTTCAGCTATCTGTTTGACTGACTTATCAACAAAGGTTTTGACATCTTTCTCTGTAAGATTGTCTTCCTTTGAGACAACATCCATAATCAGAGCGAGTTTGCCTGCTGTAGTATTGAGATCAGATGCCTCTTTTCTGTCGCTTTCGGTGACTTCTATTACTTCAGATGTAAGTGTGTAATCTGAAGCGATTGCTTCAAGACTGCTTTCGAGGGTAGCTGCCTTATCGCCGTTCTTGTCGCAGCATACAGACAGTACCATATAGTCATGTTCATCGCCTGTAAGATACCCGAGTTTGTATAATTCATCAACTGTCATTCTGAAAACATCTTCAAATGATGCGAACTTTGGCATGTCTTCTGAGATGTTATCGACTATTTCCTGTCCTTCCTCGTTCATGCAATCGATTGAAACCACCTGATCAAAACGATTGAGTGTATATTCGATGGATGGATTGACATCAAGCGTCACGTGAGAGTAAGGTGAAACTGCTGTGGCATATCCTGCACCGCCTGTTGCAAGAATCATGAAACAGGCTGCAGCTGCAACAAGGCCGCCTTTGTGATGTCTCTTGGAGGCAGCAATACTGACTTCCTGTCCGACAACATAGTTGCGTCTTGGGACTTTTATGATGCTTCCGTCACTTAGCAGTGCCGCTGCATGTTTGTTGTCAGTTTCGACAATCAGTGCCTTCATGCTGTTTCTCCTTCCCTGATGTATTTCATATATTCAGCCAATATAGGGAAATCCCCTGTGAGTATTATTGTGGCTGCAATTATGTATTTTCTGTGTCTTTCGAGTACCTTGACCGGTACATTGCTCTGCCCTGACAGAGCCTTGATGGGCAGCTTGCGTGTATTCTTCAGTGCCTCGAGAATAATGGGCGATGCCATTATTGCTCTGACTGCCTGTGCACATTGTTTTTTTGTTTTGGCAGCTTTAGGTGAAACATCAGATAGGTCCATAAAAGAAAATCCGAAATTCCTGAAGATGCTGTTTACTGTCTGAATTTCGTCAGCAGCTGTGACGACAGGTTTGTCAGTGAGCTTGCCGGTAATCTCGTAGCTTATTGCCGAGGTTTCAGAATCTTCTTCAGTGTTGCCACTGAATACGTCAGGAGATACACTGTGTTCATTCGAAAACCGTTGCTGGCTTCTGTAATAGTCTGTAAGCCTGCGCTTGATTACAAGCCCTGCAAACGGAAGAAAATCCCCCTGCTGCGTATTGTATTTGGTTATTGCTGTAAAGAAAGCGTACATGGCTACAGAAAACTCATCGTCGCTTTCTGATATATATCTGCCTGCCTGTTTACCTGCACATCCGAGAATAAATGATTTGTTCTCGGCGATGAATTCATTGATATATGAATCATCGAGTGCGGCCTTCGCGGCTTTTTCGTTAATTGAATCCAAGCGCCTGCCTCCTTGAGTTTGTTTGATGCGTAATAAGCCGGACACCATATAAAGTAATATATCATTTTTAGGGTTAAAAATCAATAACACCGGCCCGGAGCGGGCATAGCACTTTTTCCTTATATTAATATATTCGCAAAGCACTCTAAAAAAAACGGGGTCAAGGTAAAAATTAAATGGATATCAAAATCAAAATGATTTTTTTGTAGGTTTAACACAAAGGAGATTGACGAAATTGTGCTGTAGAACAAAAAAAGAAAAATAATTTTGTGACGGGCAACAATTTGCTATTGACATCTGTTTTTCACTAACATATAATATGTAAGTCGCAATAAACAGCGATAGAGTTGTTTATCACAATAAATATATGCTATTTATGAAAATATTATTTAGAGGAGAGTGAATTACATTGAGAGAACAATGGAGTAGCAAACTTGGATTTATTCTCGCTGCAATAGGTTCTGCTGTAGGCCTGGGCAATCTGTGGAGATTCCCGTATATAGCAGCAACCAACGGTGGCGGAGCATTTATTTTTCCATATCTGTTTGCAATTTTAACAGCAGGTATTCCTATTCTTATTCTGGAATACACATTAGGTAAAACATACAAAGCAGGTGCACCGGGTACATTTGCAAGAATCAACAAAAAATTTGAATGGCTCGGCTGGGTTCAGGTAATGGTTTCATTCCTGATATCTGTATACTATTTTGCAATAGTAGTATGGGTAGTAAGCTATATCGGATTTTCATGCACTCAGGCATGGGGTGACGATGCGACATCCTTCTTCTATGAGTTCCTTGGTATCAGTGATACATTGACTCAGCTTGGAGGAATCAAAACAAATTTGATTATACCGTTTATCATTATATGGGCTATAGTTGCCTTCATTATGTACAAAGGTATCAACAAGGGCATCGACATTGCCTGCAAGATATGCCTGCCTGTACTGATGGTATGCTGCATTATACTGGTAGTAAGAGGTATCACACTTCCGGGAGCAGTAGACGGACTTGCATATATGTTTACTCCTGACTGGTCAGCAATTAAAGAACCAAGTGTATGGGTGGCAGCTTACGGACAGGTATTCTTCAGCTTGTCAATTGCATTTGCGATTATGATTAGTTATGCAAGTTATCTGCCTAAGACAGAAGACGTTGTAAATACAGCCTGTCTGACCGCATGTACCAACCACGGGTTCGAAGTATTTGCAGGTATCGGTATTTTCTCAATAATGGGATATATGGCACTTGAACAGGGCGTTCCTGTTGAGGATGTTGCAGCATCAGGCGTTGGCCTTGCATTCTGCGTATTCCCTACAGCAATCAGCACACTTCCTGCGCTCAACGCATTGTTTGGAATATGCTTCTTCGTATCGCTGTTTACAGCAGGACTTACTTCACTGGTATCAATTATCCAGGCTGTAGTAACAGGTATCGAGGATAAATTTGAAATGGGACACAAAAAAACAGTTACAGTTGTACTTGTGCCTACATTCATAATAAGCATACTGTTTATAACTGGAGCAGGATTATACATACTTGACTTTACAGATTATATCTGCAACAACATCGGTATCGTTGCCAGCGGTGTTATAGAGCTTATCCTTATCGGATGGTTCTTCAAGCCTGAGAAACTCAGAGCTGCCGCAAACGAATATTCAAACTTCAGCGTGGGCAAATGGTGGACATGGTGTCTGAAATTTGTAACAATCATAGTTCTTGGGTATACATTCGTTATAAACCTTGTTACATTCATCAAAGACGGTTATGGCGGATATCCGTCAGGATTCGGATGGGGGGTAGTTGCAATTATAGCAATAGGTGCTATAATTCTTACAGCAATCAAAGGCAAGAAAAGTTTCTATATCAAGCCTGATGATGCACCGGGATATGATGATTAAAAAGGAGGTACAGTTATATGAGTGCTAGTGCAATTGTAATGATGTGCATTGCGTGTGTAGGTCTTTGGGGTGGCTGTGCTGTCTCCCTCGCGTTTATGCTCAGAAAGAAAAAAGAAAAAGCAGAATAACTTCCTGACAGAAGTGAATGCGGCAGAGTCGTTTAAGGCTCTGCCGTTTGTAGCTATTATAAAAAAATATGAATAGACAGCAGTATATACATTACTAATTATTGACAATGGGATTGAACATATGTAAAATAGACAGGTAATAATAAAATATAGAGAAGAAAGAGGGAAGTCAAAATGAACAACGGACTTGAGAAAAAATACGGCCTGCTGACAGCAATTGCCCTTGTAGTGGGTATTGTAATAGGCAGTGGTGTATTTTTTAAGGCACAGACAATTTTAACAAAAACAAATGGCAATATGCCGCTGGGCATACTCGCATGGATAGTTGGAGGCTGTATCATGCTTTCGTGTATCCTTGCATTTTCGGTAATGGCTACAAAGTACGAAAAGGTCAATGGTATAGTTGACTATGCGGAGGCGGCTGTAGGCAGGAAATACGGATATGCGATAGGATGGTTTATGACATTCATATATTATCCGGCAATCACTTCAGTACTGGCATGGCTCTCTGCAAGATTCACTCTGGTATTTATCACATCAGCATGGCCTGATTTTCCTATGATGATACCTGCAGCAGAGGGAGGCTGCGTTGTAGGGCCTGAATGCATGGCACTATCAGTTTTCTTTATGTGTGCGGCATATTTTGTGAATGCTATTTCACCTAAACTTGCAGGATATTTTCAGGTTACAACCACTGTAATCAAATTGATACCTCTTTTGCTTATGGCAATAGTGGGAATCATATGCGGACTTGTATCAGAAGATGGAGTGCTCATTGAGAACATGACAACCACAGGTATTGATATGGCAGAAACAGCAACAAGTAATCCGCTGTTTGCTTCAATAGTTGCAACATCATTTGCATATGAGGGCTGGATTATAGCAACATCCATCAATTCAGAGCTCAAAAACTCAAAGAAAAACCTCCCTATAGCACTTGTTGTCGGGGGACTTATTATAGCTGTGATATATATCGCATACTATGTTGGAGTTGCCGGCGGAGCTACAGTAGAACAGCTCATAACTGACGGAGCTACAGTAGCATACATTAACGTATTCGGCAAAGTTTTCGGAACAATACTCAACCTGTTTGTAGCTATTTCGTGCATGGGTACACTTAATGGGCTTATGCTCGGCTGTACAAGAGGTATATATTCGATAGCGGCAAGAGGGGAAGGCCCTAAGGCAAAGCTGTTTGCACAGGTTGACGCAGAGTCAAATATGGCAAACAACTCTGCAATACTTGGTGTAATGATGTGCGGTATCTGGTTCCTGTTCTTCTACCTTTCAAATCTGGGAACAGTAAATTATCTTGGATTTTTCGGATTTGATTCATCCGAACTTCCAATAGTAACTCTATATGCTTTGTACATTCCTATCTTCATAGGATTTATGAAAAAAGCGACAGAGTTTGGCAATGTCAAAAGATTTTTATTCCCTATACTTGGCATATGCGGGTCAGTCTTCATGGTAATAGCTGCAATCTATGCACATGGCATTCAGCCGGCACAGGCAGCAGCTGCCGCAGGCACAGCCTTTTCATGTCCGGTACTTGGCTACCTTATAATATTTGTAGTTGTAATGCTGATCAGCGTTGGATTTTACAGAGGCGGGAAGTCATCAAAATAAAGGACAGAAACTTATTTGAATTAAGCAGGATAAAAACAGAGCATATATATTTGTATGCTCTGTTTTGACAAAGAGGATTATATAATGATTGAATTCTTATTAAAACATGCAGACAAAAAACCCGTTTCATTTCATATGCCCGGGCACAAGGGGTCTGAGATTTACAGGAGGCTTGGTTATGACATATGGCTGGACAGGTTTATGGATTGCGATATTACAGAGATCCCCGGTGCAGACAATCTGTTTCAGGCAGAAGATGTGCTGAAGGATATACAAGACAGATATGCCTCCCTTTATAACTGCGGAAATTCATATCTTCTTGTTAATGGCACAAGCGGCGGTCTCATAGCGGCAATACTTGCATCCGTTCCGGCAGGCAAAAGCCTTATCATGGCAAAAAACTGTCACAAATCGATATTTAACGCACTGACATTAGGCAATATCAGGCCTGTGTATCTTTATCCGGAAATTGATGATGAGTACGGTATTTCGGGAGCGATAAATCCTGAGGATGTAAGCAGACTCCTTGCAGAGAACCCTGATGCGGCTGCTGTAATACTTCCAAGTCCCAATTACTATGGAATATGCAGTGACATCAGAGCAATAGCAGATATTGTGCACGATGCAGGCAAACTCCTCATAGTCGATCAGGCTCATGGCGCACATCTTCATTTTTTTCATAAATTCGGATACGGCAGGAATTTTCCGGAATCTGCTGAATCAAGCGGCGCGGATATTGTTGTCTGCAGCACCCACAAAACACTGGCATCGCTCACCCAGTCTGCAATATTGAACCTGTGCAGCGACAGGGTGGACAGATATGTGCTTGAGGACAAACTGCAGGCTGTTCAAAGCAGCAGCCCCTCATATGTGCTTATGGCATCTCTTGATATAAATGCGCAGCTGCTTCAAAACCACGGCCCCCACCTTATAAACGAATGGAGAGAAAACCTCGACTGGTTTTACAGAGAAGCCGCAAAGATAAAAGGTCTTGGCATTATGAAGGCTGGCATGATGGATGATACCAAAATCAACCTTGACATGAGTGCATATGGCATTACAGGCAGCAGGCTTGAAAAACTCCTGATGCAAAAGGGCATATATACAGAGCTTAATACAGGTAATATACTTATGTGCATGACAGGTATAGGTAATATACGCAGTGATTTTGAAAAGCTTTGCAGTGCCCTTGAAGAGATTGCATCAGAACATGCGATGGCTGGTATATCAAAACACAGGAACAAGGTAGTGATACCAAAGGGAGGCAGAATACATCCCGTACCTTTATACAAAGAGTATGTAAATCTGGATGAGGCGGCAGGCAGGATTTGTGCAGGTTCTGTAATCCCGTATCCGCCGGGAATTCCTTTTGTTTGTCCGGGAGAGGAGATAAGCAAAGAGACGTGTGAATATATCAGGGCACTTCGAGAGGCAGGAGAAAAAGTCATAGGTGTAAATGACAAAGGACAGGTGCTTGTAGGCAGGGAATGAGTGCATTCCCTGTTTTTTTCAGCCATTTCAGTATTTTGAGAAAATTTGAATAATACGATTGACAACTGGAAAATGTAGGAGTAAGATTAGGATACGCAATAATATTAATTTCTTACCAAAGGAGGAAATGTGACATGAGTGAACAAGTAAAAACTCAGGTTGTTGAAGTCGATGAGCATGGACTAAAAAA
>CAZDQV010000033.1:0-20195 GCA_964507795.1 uncultured Oscillospiraceae bacterium
ACGGCTTTTGCAGATGAAGCCTACACTTATAAAGATGGCGTACTGACCATAAACACAAACGATGGTCTTTCGTCTTGGCAAAGATCTGTTGATATAAATGAAGTCACGAGCATTGTTATAGGCAGTAATGTGACAAGTATTGACAGTTCCGTTTTTAATGGCTGCTCCAATGTTGCGAATATAACATTTAGAAATGAAGCTACTGTAAATAGTGGGTTTTCTGGTCTATTTAACCTGACTACTGTTACTTTCGAAAACGACTGCACAGTTAACAACTCCGCATTTAGCAGCTGTGTCAATCTGGAGACTATAACTTTTAAAGGTACTAGCAATCTGACAGATGCGTTTTCAAACTGTTCTAAGATTACATCAATCACATTTGGGGGAGCAACAACGATTAACGAAGGTTTTAGCGGCGGATCAAATACTACATTAACAGAGCTTGTATTCCCTGCCGGTTCACAAATTAAAAACAGTGCATTTTTAGGCTGTACTGGGCTGAAATCTGTAACTTTCGAGGGTGATATAACCCTTGGGGGCAAACATATTAGCAATACTTACTCCACTATGCCTTTTTCGGGTTGTACTGCCCTTGAATCGGTAACATTTGAAGCCACAAGCACACTTGCTGGTGAAGCATTTTATAACTGCCCTAATATCAGCTCAATTACATTCGGAGGAAAAACAACACTCAGCAGTGGAGCCTTTTGTCTCCAAAGCGACACAAATACCGCATTAGAAACGCTTACATTCCCCGCAGGTTCAACGATTCAAAATTCCGCATTTTCAAATTACACTGCCCTAAAGTCTGTAACATTTGAGGATGATATAACTCTTGGAAAAGATAATAATGGATACTCCACTGGTCCTTTTTCGGGTTGCACTGCCCTTAACTCAGTTGAATTTAAAGGTACAAGCACGCTTTCTGGCGGTGCATTTTATGGTTGCACTAAACTTGAATCAGTAGAATTTAAAGACATAAGCACACTTTCTGACTCTGCTTTTCAAGGCAGCGGTGCTTCCTTAAAAAATTTATCTTTTGGCGGAGCTACAACGATTAATTCTGCTGGCGTATTGTCTTGTGGAAGTGGGAATACTGCGCTAACAAAGCTTGTATTCCCTGCAGGTTCAACACTTCCTCAATTCGCATTTCAAGACTACACTGGGCTTAATACCGTTACATTTGAAGGAGGTGTTACTCTTGGTGGAACAAGCTTTCTTAGATGCACAAACCTGAAAGATTTCTACTTTAATAGTGAGAGCACATCAAATATAACCCTTGACAACTTGACATTCAGTTCTTTCGATAACACGAATGATGACTCAATTAACATTTATGTACCAAACGCTGCTGCAGTGACAAACTATACGTCAAAGTTTAATGAATCATCTCAGGCGACTGGTAATAATAATTCCTTGTATGCGAAATATATCAAGACAAATGCTGCACACGCTTCGCACAATTGGTCGGAAGGAGTTTGCAGCCAATGCAACATTGCCTGCAAACATGCAGATGAAACTAAGCAATGGACATATAATGACACTCAGCATTGGGAAGTATATTCTATCTGCGGTGCAAAAGTTAGTCTTGGGAATCACGAATATGGAACGGATAGCAAATGTACTACTTGCGGATATACAAAGCCTACACCAGTTCATAGCGGTGGAATCTCGATTCAGAGACCAACCGTAACTACTCCGGATAATGGTAAAGTTACTCTCTCATATAACGGCAGGACAGCTACTATTACTCCAGATGAGGGATATGAGATTGCATCTGTGATGGTAAATGGCATGGATAAAGGTGCTGTCAGCACTCTGACTGGTCTCAGGACAGGTGATAAGATCGAAGTGACATTCCAAAAAACTAAGGAAACACTTGATGCAGAAGTTAAGAATGCAGTTGCAGGGCTTAATTCTATGAAGGTACGCTCATCGAAGACCTCAAAGGGTAATATTAAGGTGGTGCTTATCCTGAGCGATGAATATAAGGCGATGATATCAAATATCAAGGAACAAGGATATACCGTTAAATATCGTTTCTATCGCTCGACCAAGAAATCATCAGGTTACAATGCAAGAATTGAAAAGGACAGCATGACCTTTATCAATACAGTAGGCAAGAAAGGAAAGATGTATTATTACAAGGCTCAGATCAATGTTTATGATGATTCTAACAATCTGGTAGCATCAACAAATCTTGCAAATTGCAAATACGCAAACAGAAGATGGTAAATTAAATTGCATAAAAATATCGCTTGTTGGTAATAAAACAAGCGATTTTTTTATTCCTTATCCAAGCATTTCTATAAACTTTTCATAGAGCCTCGGATATCTTCTTTTGACATTGACAGGCAGTCCGTCAACCAGGAAACAATGGCTCGTATATCCTGTTGCCGAAAGCTCCCCTGTTCCCTTTATATATACCCGGTAATCATATATGAGCCTGATGCCGTTGAATTTTCTTACCTTCACCTCAACTTCAAGCTCATCACCATACTTGAGAGAAGAGTGATATTTGGCATAAGCATCAACTACGGGGATAATAATTCCAAGGCGCTCGATTTCATCATATGGCATACCGCATTGCTCCATCATGTCAAGCCTTGCTTCTTCAAACATACGTATGTAATTTGTATGGTGAACTATCGCCATCTGATCCGTCTCATAATAGTGGACTTTGCGGCTGTATCTTTTGAATTTCATTTTGCCTCCTATTTTGTATCTGCAATAGCCAGCTTGAGCATACCAAGCTCCAGGTCATTTATTGCCATTTCCTTCACAAGATAGTGCTGCAGTTTACCTGTTGCAGTCATCGGCAGCTCTTTTACGAATTTATAGTATCTCGGTCTTTTGAATGTTGAAAGCATGGATGAATCCACACAGAATCTTGCAATTTCACCTACAGTAAGGCTGTCATCTTCAGGCACTATATATGCCACCAGAGCTTCACCTCTGAGGCTATCAGGAACACCTGCAACAGCAGACTGAGAAACTTTTGGATGTTCATTTAACACCTCTTCTATTATCGGCGGATAAATGTTTTCTCCTCCGGAAATAATCATATCATCTTTGCGTCCTGCTATTGTGATATATTGATTTTTGTCCCATGTTCCAAGATCTCCTGTATAAATCCAACCTTTGTAGAACTTGTTTCTTTCTTCTGACTCATTCTCAAAATAGCGATATGACGACTTAGGGGTGCGTATTATGACTTCACCAATCTCAACTCCGTCCTTTGCTGCAAGGTGATCAGGTTCACTCCTGCCGTCTTTGACAACCTTGACAATCCTAACCTCATCATCTGTGCATGAGCGTCCTGCTGTTCCTGACATCTCAGGCAAATCATATGGTCTTAAAAAAGTATTCCAAAAAGACTCTGTAGTGCCATATCCATTGAATATATCCGGCGTCAGTGTTTCCTGAACTTTAATGCAGTCAGCTCTTTCAAACGGCGATCCCATTGTAACGATTCCTCTAATTGAAGACAAATCAGCCTTGAATCTCTCCTGTGCCCGCACAAGCATCTTGATTACAGACGGAACCCCTATAAGGAAGGTGATGCCGTATTTTTGCGTATATTTAAGACTCAGCTGTGGCTGGAAGTTTCTCAATATGACAACTCTGCCTCCTGTATAAAACGTAGGAGACGGTCCTCCTGAATGTATGCCTCCCCTGTGAAACCACGGAGTCATATTCATTGTAGTATCAGTAGTATTCAAAGGAAAATGCATCAGTACATCATGGCATGTCAGTACCTCATTCGCGTTATTTACAGGCACTCCCTTGGGTTTGCCCGTAGTGCCTGACGTATACAGTCTCATAACCTCATCATAAATATATGGTTTAAAATCTGTTTCCGGCTCTCTTTCGGATTTTCCTGCAACATAATCCTCATATCTGATATGCCCCTGAGGAAGCTCCCCATCGCCTGCCATTATGATAATATCAGGGTTATGGGATGACAGCTCAAGTGCTTTCACTGCATTGTCTCTCATCTGTGCATCATATATGTATACCTTTGGTTTGCTTGAATCTATACATACCGCAGTCTCTCCCGGTGAGAAATTAGGGTTTGCAGGGCTTGTAATCACGCCCAGTTTTTGCGGTGCCAGATATGCAAATACAAACTCACTGCAGTTTGGAAGCTGATAAAAAACAACATCTTCTCTGCCCACATTATCTGCAAGCAGTGCATTTGAAAGCCTGTTTACATCCGCATTGAGCTCATCATATGTCCATGTTTTTTCACATGCAGGATCTATCATGGCTTCCTTGTCCCCGTATTTTCTCACAACACGCATGAACCCTGATATATATGTAAAATCCTCTTCAAACACTTCTCTGAACATATCCTTTGCCTCAGGAATTTCATACTCCATAAGTTTATCTATTGATACATTCAAAGCCTTTGCCATTTTGAGAGCATACGACAGTGTAGGCTCAGCCTGTCCATTACAATATTTTTTTATCATATTGTATGTAATACCTGTTTCGTTTGCCAAAGCAGTCATGTTCATTCCCGCATCTTGTATGGCTTGTTTAAGATTATTTGCAAAAGTCATCTGTTTCTCCATAAAAACCTCTCTGTTGAACTTTAATTCACTATGTATAGTATATATCTGTTTTTTTAATCATTCAAGGCAATTATATTTCACTTATATAAGCAAAAATAAACAGGCAGGATAGCATTACAGCTACATGTTGCCTGTTTATATTCCTATTCTGCTTTCACGCTGCCTTTTTTGACTGCAGTCACTGTTTTTTCCTTTGGTTTCTCATCAGATTTTACAAGTTCACCCACTGTGGTTGCAAGTCCTGCAATGCCCTGTATTTCAGATGGAATGATAATTTTGGTGGCTTTACCGTCTGCCGCCTTTGCAAAGGTTTCAAGGCTTTTGAGTTTGATTACCGCATCATCGGCACCGGCTGATTTTATCATTGCAAGCCCGTCTGCAGTTGCTTTGTTAATCATAAGGATTGCTTCTGACTGGCCTTCTGCTTCTTTGATTGCAGTCTGTTTTTTGGCCTCTGCCTGAAGTATGGCGGCTTCTTTTTGGCCTTCTGCTATGAGGATTGCTGATTTTTTCTCACCTTCTGCTATGAGGATTGCTTCTCTTCTTTCTCGCTCTGCTCTCATCTGTTTTTCCATAGCAACCTGTATGTCTTTAGGCGGAGTTATATTTTTGACTTCCACTCTGTTGATTTTAATTCCCCACGGGTCCGTCGCCTCGTCAAGCACCAGTCTTATCTTGGTATTGATATGTTCTCTGCTGGTAAGTGATTCATCAAGTTCAAGTTCGCCTATGATGTTACGCAATGTTGTAGCTGTAAGGTTTTCGATTGCATCCATAGGGCTTTCTACTCCATATGTGTAAAGCTTCGGATCCGTAATCTGAAAATATACCACTGTATCAATCGCCATGGTTACATTGTCCTTGGTGATTACTGGCTGAGGCGGGAAGTCTATTACCATTTCCTTTAGTGAGACTTTTTTGGAGATCTTGTCTATAACCGGGATTTTGAAATGCAGTCCAACCTGCCACGTTGCCTTGTATGCGCCCAGTCTCTCAAGCACATATGCTCTTGCCTGTGGCACTATCCTTATGTTTGAAACCACAAGCCATATGAGAAATGCTATTACGATAAGTATAAGCAAAAATTTTGATACGTTGTACATGTACATTATACCCTCCTTAAATTTTGTCTACAGGCGAAACAACAAGTTTAACACCTTCTATTGATTTGATTTCCACCTGCGTGCCTTTTGGTGCGGTTTTACCTTCTTCGCATATTGCTGACCACATCTGACCGTTTACCTTGACCTGCCCCACCTGCATGGGCAAAATATCCTCCTCAACCATAGCCGCAAGTCCTATAAGTGCGTCTGTGTTTGTTTTTTCGGAGCCTGCATGCAGCTTCTCTACGAATATTTTTCTGGTGAATACAAGCAAAACCACCGATACAGCCAGAAATACAATAATCTGAATAGCAAGTGCAACATCAAACAGCGCAAGTACAAAAGCTGCAAGTGCGCCTATTGCAAACCATATGGTGGTCAGCCCTACAGTAGCCGCCTCGATTACAAAGAGTATTATTGCCGCTGCAAGCCATATTGCTGCCGCTCCGATATGAATTCCAAAGATCATCATATGTAAGCATCCCTCCTACTGATATTTACACTCCAACTTTCAAAAGCATTATATCATGTCACGTGATAAATTACTACGATTTCACATCAGGCGGCGTTTTTTTCTCTGTGAATACCGCCTCATATTCGAAATTCGTATTTTTAACAGATATTATTTTTGTTTTTTTGTTTATTCTCTTGCTTCCATTGTACCAGCCTTTAAATTCATAACCTTCATCAGCATTTGCCACAAGCAAATGCCTTGGCTGATTCTTGCTGTTAAGATATGATTTTACCTCTATCGTGCCACCATCACCTGCATAGATTTTTGCAGTTTTCCCACCTTTGTAAGTGTATTCTGCCGATTTCAGAGGGTTGCCCTCCAGATTTATAAGGGTGGTTTTTGAGGATCCCAGTACCTTGGCTGACTTAAGGCTGCAGTTCACGGCAGCAACTGTTACAAGATTTTTGCAGTCTGTAAGCTCCAGACTGTCTAAAGGATTTCTTGAAACCTTGACATCTCTCAGTTTTTCAAAGCCGTTCAGCGTTAATGCGCCTGCTGCACCTGAGTATTCGGGAACGTACAGTTTATATAATCGCCCTGTTCTTTCACTCCTGGTTTTGCAGGATGCCGGAAACCATTTTGTGGCATCTGTTGAATCATATGAACTGCCGTTGATTTTGGTTCCGTTGCTGGTGCCTTTTGTTTCATACTCCAGAAATGCCTGCAGCTGCGAAATCTCATTTTCGTTATTAAGATATGCCATCTTGTGCTTAAATACTGCGGTATACTCAAAGCTGACTGTTTTGGTTGATATTATATCCGATTTGGTGTTCACAAGCCCCTGCTTGCTGTACCAGCCGTCAAAGAGATATCCTGTGTCTGCCTTGCCGACAAGTCTATGTCTTGGCTCCGAATAAGCATTAAGATACGAGCGAACGGAGACTGTACCGTTTCCCTGCGCATTTATTACTGCTTTTTTGCCGTTTTTGAAATCATATTCAATTTTTTTCAGCGGATTGTCGAGAAGGTTCAGGAGATTGAGTTTCGATGAGCCTGTTACCCTTGCAGTCTCAAGCCTGCACCCCGAGGCGTTTACTGTTACGATTGACGGTGAATCCGTAACATCAAGTTTGGTTATATTATTGTTTACTATCTTGATATTTCTGAGCTTTTCAAAACCATTCAGTACAAGCTCCCCGGAAATCCCTCTGCTTTCAGGGAAATACAACCTGTAAAGCTTGCCGTTTCCAAAGCCTTCGGTTTTGCTGTTTTTTGCAAACCATGTCGTGGTGTCCGCTTTTTTGTATAATGTCCCGTTTATCCTCTCGCCGTTTGTCTTATTCATATATGAATATTCAAGAAAGCTGCTTATCTGCTGTTTTTCTTTTTCATCAAAAAACCATGCCATACTGTGGCTTCCAAGCCTGTATCCCCATATTATATGGCTTCTTGAAAAAGTATATAAATCAGGTGCGAAAAGAACCTGACCGTATTCCTCTATAAGTGCAATGTCCGATGTTGTATAATCTCCGGTTGAAAAACTGTTGTAGCAATCTGCATTGCAGTCAACCTGCACCCACTGATTTGTACCGTTCTTATTAACATATACAATAGTCCACCAGTGAGTTCTCATTGTAAGAGGTCTTTTAAGCGCCTCCGCTCTCCATGATTCATCAGCCTGTGAAACTGTTGCTGATTTTGAACACCTTATATAATGGCCTGCAACGGTTGTTGCGGGAATTCCCTGTGACCTGCAGAATGCAACAAGCATCGCCGAATATCCGTTACACCATGTCAAAATGCGTCCCTGCTCATCTGCCTTATACATTTTGTAAAGCTCTGCCGGATTCTGCTTTACATCCTCTCCATGATAATAGTAAAAATGATTCTTGATCCAGTCATGAAACACCTGGGTTTTTTCATAATCCGTCATATCATCAGGATTTTTCCCCGACTGTATCAGAATTTCTATGCCCAGCTCTCTGATCTGGCTCTGCTCCTTCTCTGTCATAGGAGTTTTTTTGGTTTCACTCATCTCTCCAAGAGATGTATCCATATACAGCCTCGGATCAAGCGACTGTATCTGTCTGTCCATATCTATGTTTTGTGCATATCTGTTGCTCTGAATTGTGTAATCGGTGCTGTCTGCAAAAGCAGGACATACCGAGGTTATAATAATTGCTGCCGCAACAGCTATGCAGCCTAATTTTCTAAAAACAGAGCGTTTTTTGCCGCTTCTCATGTTGTATCTCTCCTTTATTTAACTGCTTTGTATAATTCATCGCTCTCCGGCGGCGTGATTTCTGCAGTATCCTCGTCTGTAATCATCATAACACCGTAATCGGCAGGCCTGATTTCACCTATGCATTTAATCATATCAATGCGACTTTCAAGCTCCTGCTGTTTTTCCGGCGGTGCTATTATCAGCATACATCCGCTGGATATAAGGCGCAGATAATCTATATCAAAGTAATCACAAATTTTCCTTGTAACAGGTCTCACAGGTATGTCTGAAACCCGGATTTCTGCCCCGAGGCCTGCCACCTGGCAAAGTTCCCATACAGCGCCGAGCACTCCGCCTTCTGTGATGTCATGCATTGCCGATACGCCAATATCACCTGCAATCACACCTTCTTTAACAACGCTTACCATATCAAGCATGGATTCTGCTTCAGCAAGCTCATCTGCAGTAAGTATCGATTTCATCTCATCCCTGCGGTCGCAGGCTATTATGCCTGTGCCCTCAATGCCGCAGAATTTGGTGATGAAGATTTTGTCTCCCTCTTTAATTTCCTGCCTGGTTTTGTTTTTGAGCCGTCTACCTATGGCAGTTGATACTATTACAGGTTTGTTTACTGCAGGAGTTATTTCAGTATGGCCTCCTATTATCTCAACCTCCATAATCTCTGCCGCAGCTGCAGCCTGCTTCATTATGGTCTGTATATCCTCTTCATCAGTCCCTACAGGCAGCATTACAGCCAGCATTATTCCCAGGGGCTGTACACCGTTTGAAGCTATGTCGTTACAGGATATATGAATTGACAGTCTGCCTATATCATTTACAGAAGCCGTAATGGGATCTGTAGACATTACGCATACAGATTCTCCGAAATCTATCTCTGCACAATCCTCACCTATCCCCGGTCTTGTTATTATTTCATCCCTTTTGAATTTTATGTTGTCAAATATTATTCTTTTTAAAACTTCACTGTCGAGTTTGCCTGTTTTAAGCATTGTTTATCATCTCCAAAAAATCGTTTTCAGTTATAACAGGTATATTAAGCTCTCTGGCTTTTTTGTTTTTTGATGAACCTGATGTATTGTCATTGTTTATAAGGCAGGCGGTTTTGCTGCTCACAGAGCCTGCCACCTTGCCTCCCATGCTCTCTATAAGGTCTTTGAGCTGCTGCCTGTTTTCAAAATGTTCAAGGCTTCCGGTTATAACAAAGGTTTTACCCTCAAGGCTCTGCGGTATGTCAGCTACCCTCTCCTGCTCAAATGAAATCATCTGCTCAAGATCTGCTATCGTTTCCCGGTTGTCAGCATCTTTAAAATATGCGATATAGTCTGCAGCCATCACTTCACCTATGCCGTTTATCTCAACAAGATGTTCAAAGTCAAGGGCTTTGATCTGCTCCCAGTTACCTTTGCATGCTTTAGCTATAACTTTGGCATTTGCCGCCCCTATGTTTGCTATTCCAAGCGCATACAGAAGCCTTGCAGCTGTAGTATGTGAAGCCTTCTTTGCAGCATTTGTCAAATTGGTAAAGGATTTTGCTCCAAAGCCCTCCATGCCGCTTATTTTTTCTTTGAATCTGTCGAGCCTGAAAAAATCACCATAGTTTTTGACAAGTCCCGCATCTACAAATTTTTCGATGGTTGCCTCACTCATTCCGTCTATATTCATAGCATCTCTTGATGCGAAATGGGTAAATGATTTGATATGCTTTGCCTGGCATTTGGGATTCGGGCATACCAGGGTTTCAACTCCCGTATCATCTCTTATCTTGGTATGTGCTCCGCATACAGGGCATGTGTCCGGTATTTTTACTGATGCACTGCCGGTATGGTTTTTGAGTATCTGAGGTATTATCATATTTGCCTTGTATACCTCTATTTCATCGCCCTCACCAAGCGCAAGCTGCTTCATTATACTCAAGTTGTGAACTGATGCTCTTGAAACAGTTGTGCCTTCAAGCTGTACCGGTTCAAATACAGCTACAGGATTTATGAGGCCTGTGCGCGAAGGGCTCCACTCTATCTCCTTGAGTGTAGTCAGGGCCGTCTCGTCTTTCCATTTGAATGCAATGGAATCTCTCGGGAATTTTGCCGTTTCGCCAAGAGATTTGCCATATTCTATATCGTCATATATGAGCACAAGTCCGTCTGATGGTATATCATAATCTGTGATATTATCTGCAAACCATGCCACAGCATCATCAATGTTTTTGGCATCAACTGTTTTTCTCTGCACGGTATCAAACCCCATCTGATCAAGCCAGTCAAGCTGTGCTGCTCTTGAATTGGCGAAATCAATATCTTCTGCTTCGACAAGCGCAAAAGCGTTGAACATAACACTGCGGCCTGCTGTAACCTCACTGTTAAGCTGTCTGACGCTGCCGCTGCACAGGTTGCGCGGGTTTTTGTATTTTGATTCAACATCTTCAATAGTCTGATTTATCTTTTCAAAACCTGAATACGTGATAAACGCTTCTCCTCTCAGCACAAGCCTTCCTGCAAACGGTATCTTTACAGGCAGGTTCCTGAAAGTTCTTGCATTTTGGGTTATTACTTCTCCTATTTCACCATTGCCTCTGGTTACAGCCTTTGAAAGTTTGCCGTTTTCGTATGTTAAAACTATTGTAAGCCCGTCTATTTTCCATGACAGGATTCCTTTTTGGTTTCCAAGAAACGATTTGAGCTGCTCTATATCTTTTGTCTTGTCTAAAGACAGCATCCGTTTGAGATGAGCTTCTTTGGGCAGGTCGCTTAATACCTCATATCCCACATTCCTGGTAGGGCTGTCTGCAAAAATTATGCCTGTTTCTTTTTCAAGCTGCACGAGGCTGTCATAAAGCTCATCGTATTCTCTGTTTGACATGAGCTCTCCCATGCCCTGTTCATATGCTTTTGATGCTTCGTTCAGAGTCTCTATAAGTTTGCGGATTTTTTCTTTCACAATATACCTCTATATTTTCTTAATAGGTGCTATATCTATCGCCATTTTTTTGAGGCCGGCAGAATCAAATACTATGTCTGCAGCCTTGCCGCATACATCTATTACAAGGCCTTCTCCGAATTTGGCATGATGCACTCTGTCTCCTGCAGATAGAGCTGTTGCCTGTTTTTTCTTTTTTGATGACATGTTCTGTTTTGCATATTTGAGAGAATCAAACGGTTTTGCAGGAGCCGGCCCGTCAAAGCCGTCAAGGCTTCCTCCGTTTCCGAAACGATCTCCTCTTTTTCTCTCATATACGGCATCGCCTTCCATGAATCTCCTGTCTATTTCTCTGACAAACTGCGATTCTCTTGTACTGTCCGTATTACCATACATTGTTCTCATTTGGGCGCTTGTCATAAACAGCCTTTCTTTTGCTCTGGTCATGCCAACATAGCAAAGACGGCGCTCCTCTTCAATGCCATCAGGTTTTTCGAAAGCTCTCCATCCCGGGAACAATCCGTCCTCCATGCCCGGCATGAATACTACCGGAAACTCCAGTCCCTTGGCGGAATGAAGTGTCATGAGCACTACAGCATCTTCTGTTGCGTCATGATTATCTATATCCGAAAGCAGTGCGAGTTTTTCCATGAATTCACTCAACGAGATATTGCTTTCTTCTTCTTCCATATCATATATTACAGATTTGAATTCAAGTATGTTTTCTATTCTGCCCTCCGCTTCCACTGTATTTGCGGATTTGAGTGCATCATAATATCCTGTTCCTTCGAGAAGACCCTCATAAATATCTGAAACTCTAAGATTATCTTTTTCGGCCGAATATTCCTGAATGCATTCTACAAGTTCTTTTATAGGGGTGCGGGATCTGGCCGAAAGCCCTGCCACTATCTCATCATCGCAGAGCACTTCAAACAGGCTCTGCCCTCTTACCTCTGCCAGAGTTTGCAGCTTTGCCACGCTTTTGGCTCCCATGCCTCTTTTGGGCTCGTTTATTATCCTTGCAAGTGACAGGTTGTCTGCAGGGTTTACCACAAGTCTCATGTATGCAAGCATATCTTTGATTTCCTTACGGTCATAGTATCTGAGGCCGCCAAGCACTCTGTATGGAATATTTCTTTTGGTCAATGCTTCTTCAAATGTACGTGACTGCGCATTGACTCTGTAAAGCACCGCAAAGTCACTGTATTTGTATCCAGGTGATTTGAGCAAATCTATTTCGCTTGCAATATATTCAGCCTCATCATGCCCATCATCAGCTCTGTAGTATTCGACTTTGTTTCCCGCCTCAGCACTTGTCCAGAGTTTTTTGTCTTTGCGTCTGTTGTTTGTGATGACGGAATGAGCCGCATCGAGTATATTGCTGCATGAGCGATAGTTTTGCTCAAGTTTTACCACTTTTGTTCCCGGAAAATCCTTTTCGAAGTCGAGGATATTTGATATGTCTGCGCCTCTCCACTGATATATGCACTGATCATCATCTCCGACAACACACAGATTGTTGTGCTCCTGTGCCAGCATCTTTATAAATTCATATTGTATTTTGTTGGTGTCCTGGTATTCGTCTACCATGATATATCTGAATCTTTGCTGATATTTCAAAAGCACCGTTTCATCTGCTTCAAAGAGCCTGACTGCATTTAAAAGCAGATCATCAAAATCCATTGCATTGTTTTTTTTGAGTACGCTCTGATATGTTTTGAATACATCATATATTGGTTTTGTAATGAAATTTTCGCCTTCTGTTTTTAAATAATCGTCTGCATTCATACCTTTGTTTTTGTATGAGCTGATTATAGACAGATAATATGCGGGTGGATATTTTTTATCTTCAATTCCAAGTTCTTTGATGATTGATTTAACTACAGCTTTTTGGTCTGCAGGATCATAGATTGCAAAATCCCTCTGATAGCCCAGTACCTCGCAGTTCATTCTGAGTATCCTGAGGCACGCTGAATGAAAAGTCATAATCCACATCCCGTTTGCAGTGCCTATGAGCTGCTCGACTCTTTCTTTCATTTCTCCTGCAGCCTTGTTTGTAAATGTCACTGCAAGTATATTATATGGATTTACTTTCTCGTCTAAAATAAGGTGTGCGATTCTATGGGTCATAGTGCTGGTTTTGCCGCTTCCCGCTCCTGCAAGAATCAAAAGCGGACCGTCCTTATGGACTGCCGCTTCTCTTTGTTTTTCATTTAATTTGTCAAGAACTCCCATTAACTGATTTCTCCTGTTATTTCTTTGAAAAAACTTTCTCTGTCGTATAGACTTTTTTGCCTTCGATATTTGAATATGATGAAATTTTGATTTTGTATGAGCCCGGCACCTTTGCACTGAAAGTATGACTTACAGCCTTCGGGTTTTGTATATATTTAGTAACAGTTTTGCCTTTGTATACAAGCCTTACTCTAAAACCGTCAACAGTGCTCATTTTTTTCCATTTAACTGTTACTTTTTTGGTCTTTGAGTCCTTTGATATTTTGGATACTGTCGGTTTTACAACAGATGTTTTGTAACTGTATGCTGAGGTTATCTCATCACCCTCAACCTCTGTAACGGAGGCAACTTTGACTCTGTAGGATTTGGTAACCTTCTGAGTGAATGTGAATTCAGATACATTTGCATCCGTTATATTTTGGGTATATGTTTTGCCTCCTGTTATCAGCTTGAGTATATACCCGTCTACTCCTTCTTTTTTGTTCCATTTAACAGTTACAAGAGAATTTTTTTTGCTTATGGATGTAACTGTTGCCTTGGCTGCTTTGGCATTGTCTATACGCTGCTGTTTGATGATTTGCACCGTTTCTGATGAAAGAGTTATGTTTTCATCAGATGATTCATCGGCTATAAGGCTTATTTCCTCTGCCGTGAACCTGTATGTGCCTTCTGAAGTCGTAACTTCAATGGTGCCTGTTTCCATAATGGAATCCAGTACGGTTTTTTTAATCGAAAGTGATGTTTTATCTGTGCAAAGTCCCATAATCTGCAATACACTGCCGCCACCTGTCGATGCAAGCTCAAGAGCTGCCGCACCAAGCATATTCTTTGCATCCGTCACAGCTTCCTCTGTAATATCACCTTTGATTTGAACTGTCGCCTCTGATGATGCACTCTCACCTTTGGCTGTTGTTGCTTTTAGAGTCAATATGTTTTTTTCGTATTCAAATGAAGTCCTGGTTATCGTCTTCACCGGCTCTCCATTTTTGTCCGTAACTGTCTTTACTATCTGCTGCACAGGATTTGAAGCCGCATCGCTTCCTGTCCTGGTAATTGTTCTGGTTGTATATCCGGAACCTGCATCAGTTGCAATATCAGATTTTTCGTCTTTGAATACTATGCCGTTTTTGACTGTAAAGAAATTGCCCGAAACTTCAGAGACATAACCTCTGCCTATAAGGGATGCAGGGTCTGTGCTGAAGCTCCCGCCTCTTACAAATCCCTTAACGTTATATGCCGCGCAGGCTGAATATTTTTTGGAATTGTATTTACCTCCCGTAAATACTCCGCCTGATATGTCTATATTTCTGATACATCTGCTGCCATCAGGATTGTATGCCCAAAAGCATATACCATAAGCACTGCTGAATGTACCTCCGGAAACAGAGACATCTATATCCCCGGAATATCCGGCATCTCCTGTAACAGCGATTGCGGCTCCGTCCTCATTGTTAAGGTTTGAGTCCGGTGTGCCTCCCGAATACGGAGTTCCAAGAGCCTCTATCGTCAGTGCGTCATCTGATATGGGGGATATTTCGAGCCTGCCTGATCTGATTTCTATTCCCGCAGCACCTGTAATGCTGCCGCCTTTGATTGTGGTGGTTCCCGATTGAGGGAGATAAATTGCTGTAGAATCAGACGTAATCGTTCCTCCGTTGATTACTATGCTGACACCTCCGTGTCCTTCCTCAGCATTACCCATAACAGCAATATCACTGCCTGAGGTTTCGATGCTGCCTCCGTTCATCACAAATGTAGCGCCTTCATACTCGGTAATTACAGACCCGTCAAGGCTACCTTCATTCAGAGTAAGCCTGCTTTTGCGTGCGATTGCAGCAGAAGCATCGCGCCCCTGTATGTCACCACCGCTTACTGTAACCTCTGACTGATCATAAAGATATATGCCATATTTGCCATAGACATATCCTCCATAAAAGTTGATATTGGCATTGTCATCTCCATATATGCCCGCATAATCAAAACATGATATATATCCTCCATATATGTTTGCCGTGGAAGCTGCATTTGTATCCTCATCGCCATTGACACGCAGTCCCGCCTGATACGTTCCCTGTATGACGCCCCCTGTGATATTGACTGTTGCAGGCCATGCCATTACAGCTGTCTCAGCAAGAACAGATCCTGAAGTTATATTAACCACGGAGTTTCTCTTGGCATATATACCATAGGCTCCACCTTTTTCGGGGCTGTAGGTATTCACTATCGAGCCTCCCGAAAATGTGAATCTGCCGTTCGATACATATACTGCGACCTGATTTGACGTGGCATATATTTTACCTCCACCCTCAGTGTCTGTAAATGTGATATCACTGTCATATATCGTACTTCCGTCATAGCCTGTAAACACTCTATTGCTGCCGCAGGTTATAGTCTGCCCTGCAAGGTCAAGCGTCACAGGAACTTCTGTATAAAGATACATGTTTTCATGCAGTGCAATGCTTCTTTCGAGGGTTACTGTATCATCTGCTATTGCATCTTTGAATGCATCTGAAATACTCTTGTAGTAATATACTTTGTCTGCATATGTGATGGATGCGTCATAGGTTGCGTCCGCCGCCTTATCTGTGACACCGTTAAGATGCACTGTGGCAGGATCTGTTTGAGGAGTCTTGTCCTCTTCCTTATTTATCTCTGAGCCGTCCTGCGACTGATTGTTTGTTTCATCTGCAAATGCGTTTGCAGGAATCATTGTGAATATCATGGCAAGTGATATTAATATTGCAAGTAGTTTTTTCAAAAAAACAACCTCTCCTTCTCAAATAAATCACCTATATTATATCTTCTATTTGCTTTTGTGGCAACATCCATATTACAGGTTCAGCGCTTTAATATATTCTCCGCTTATCCACCCTGTTTTGTAAACTCCTGACACCTTGTACTTGACCTGATACCATGTAGTGCCGCCTGCGCTCTTGCTGCTGTAAAGTACCAGTGTCTTGCCTTTTGGTATGACTGTTATTTTTGCATATGATGTGCCTGCACCTTTTCTCATATTAAGAGCGGCAGTTGTGGTGCCTTTTTTGGTGATTGTGAAGTAGTCTTTAATCATATACCCACTGTATGTGCTGCCACTATTCGTATATTTTACTTTGTACCATACATGGCCCGACGAATCTCTTGTGCTTGCAAGTATTGTCACTTTTTTGTTTTTTGCAACATAGGTGACAGTATTGTACGAAGTGCCTGCATGTGTCCTTATACGTATATCTTTTTCGGTAGTCGTGCCGTATCTGTCATATTTGGGTTTTGCAGCTGCAGCAAATTTCGATGATTTACTTCCATTCTTATCGTCCTTGTATGCACATACCTTGTAGTAATATTCTCTTCCCTGTGTCAATCCCGTATTTTTGTATTCTGTTTTGCTGGTGCTTCCGATTTTTTCATAAGTGCCACCGTAAGAGCTTGCTCTGTATATGTAATATCCCTCTGCACCTGACACTTTGTCCCATTCAAGAGTTACAGACGATGTCGTCCTTGTTTTGAGAGATACTCCTGTAACCTTGCCGACTGTGTTTCCCTGATCATCATCTTTGCTGTCATCTGAGCTCTTACCATCAAAGTACTTGCCGCTGTCATACCAGAAATTGCAGTCAACTCTACCTGAAATACCGCTAACCGAGCCCGAACTTGTATACTGCCAGCAGCAGTAACTGTATGTAAGTTCCGCAGAAGTGTTGTATTGCGCCAGCCACAAATCACAGCCTGATGATATTATCTTCTGAGGATACATATATCCGTTGAATGCTGACAGATTTGCATATATCATAGGAGTATATCCTGCAGCTCTGACCTTGTCGCCGAATGCTATGCACATATTGGTTATTGCATTCCTGCATTCAGTTGTCTTGTGTTTGAGAGCGTTCACTCTGTATCCACTCCCAAACTCAAAGTCAAAAATAACAGGCAGGCTGATATTGTATCCTTTTATCCTTGAAAGAATATATTCAGCTTCAGCTTCCGCCTCTTTGACTGTGACCGCCTGCGAGAAAATATATACTCCCACTTTGATCCCGGCATTGATTGCTCCCTGCAGGTTCTGTTTGTAGTATTTGTCTTCATAAAGACTGCCTGAGCCATACCCTCTGCCTGCAACACGGATTATAGCAAAATCAACGCCTGCCGCTTTGACCTTGGCCCAGTCTATTGTCTTCTGGTGCTCCGAAACATCTATGCCATTGTAAATATTCATACCGTCAAACACAGAGGAATGTGTATATGTCCCCGATATAAAGGGGCTTTTTCCCGTCGATGCAAAAGCCTCAAAAGGCAACATAGAAAGTATTAATATGAGTGCTATACCTATGATACTTATTCTTTTCACAACGCAATACCGCCTTTTCATTTATATTTGCTTTAATTGTACCACATTTTAGCCTCAATTTGCAAAAAAATTTCTCTTTCTCTTGACAAATAAATTTCAGGCATTAAAATATATCCTGTTAACAAAATTTTAGATGCTAGGGGAGCAATTGCTGAGATTAACCTTTATGGTTTGTACCCTCAGGACCTGAACCGGATAATACCGGCGTAGGCAAGCACATCTTAAGATTTTTCTTAAGATTATTTCAAGTTCCCCTCCTGGACATTAAGGAGGTTTTTTTATGTCTTATGATAAGCTTCAGGGATTTTTTGAATCCCAGACCGGACAGATTGTATCTGTCGCAGTACTCATTATTCTTTTTATCGGTGTAATTCTCTCAGGTAAAAACCAGAAAACAACCACCAAAACAATGGTTGCATCAGCACTGCTTGTTGCGCTGTCTATAGTTCTGAGCCAGATTACAATTTACAGCCTGCCACAGGGCGGATCTGTATCTTTGTTTGGAATGCTTCCAATAGTAATATGTGCATACTTTTTCGGAACAAGGCGTGCTGTAATGTGCGGCATGTGTGTAGGCATGATAGACCTTATCTTCAAGCCTTATGTAATACATCCGCTGCAGCTTCTGCTTGATTATCCTCTTGCGTTTGGTGCACTGGGATTTGCCGGCCTCATATTCATGGCCAAAAAAGACGGACTTATTCCGGCATATCTGTTTGGTGTACTTTGCAGATATATATGCTCTGTAGTTTCAGGTGTTGTATTCTTTGGCGCATATGCTCCGGAAGGATTCTCTGCGCTTACATGGTCACTGTGGTACAATATGCTTTACATGGCAATAGAAGCAGCAGGCACAGTCATCCTGCTTTTGATACCAACCGTAAGAAGCTCACTCAAACGAATAAAAACACAGCTGCAGATCTGATATTTTAATTCTGTTGCAAATACTACACCCATTTCTTCTGATATTGTAGTATACTTGTAGCCAAAGGAGAATTAGTGCAATGAAAATATCACTGAACAGGGACAATGAAATCGTAAAGACTGTGAAGGAAGGACTCGCACGCACAGGCGGATACTGTCCATGTAAATTACAGCGGACTGAAGAAAACATCTGCATGTGCAAAGAATTCAAAGAACAGATTGCAGATCCAAATTTTGAAGGCTACTGCCACTGTATGCTGTACTACAAATCACTTTAGGAGGTTATGGATTATGTCAGAAATGGTAATTACAAAAGACAATTTTGAAGAGGAAGTATTAAAATCAGATATTCCTGTACTGCTTGATTTTTGGGCAACATGGTGCGGTCCATGCCAGATGCTGGCACCTGCTGTTGCCGAAATAGCTGAGGAGTACAATGGCCGGATCAAGGTTGGCAAGGTCAACGTGGATGAAGAGACGGCTCTTGCAATGAAATTCAATATATCCAGTATTCCGACTGTAATGGTGTTCAAAAACGGAGTGCCTGTAGCAACAGCTGTGGGATATCGTCCCAAAGAACAGCTTGAAGAGATGATTAAATAACTCTAATGAAAAACCTGCCTCATGGGCGGGTTTTCTCATTAGAAATATAAATACTTTTTGACTGTATAGGCAAATTTAGATATAATATAGTCACAAAGTGACAATGTTAGGGAGGTGTGTCTCAATGATAATAAAGGCATCGGCAAGCATAAGGCAGAATTACAACGACATAATCAAACTCTGTCGGGAAGCAAAAGAGCCTGTATTCCTGACAAAGAACGGAGAGGGCGATTCTGTGATAATGGATATTGATACCTTTAATCGCAGGGAAAAAGCTCTTGAATTAAGAGAAAAGCTGCTTGAAGTTGAAGAAAATAGAATGAGAGGACAGAAAGGTTATTCGCCGGAAGAAGTTTATGAAATTCTAGGTCAGGTGATTCAGGAGGCGTCTGGTGAAAAAGAGGATATATAATGTTGTGACTTCTTCTGAAGCATTAGCCATGCTGTCAGAGCATATGGCTTTTGTCGCCAAAGTGAATGTGCAGGCGGCAAAAGGACTCAGGGAAGATTGTTTTTCAAAGATTAAGTCGTTAGAAGAAATGCCATACAGGTGTACAGTATTAGAAGATACCAATTTTCCGTACAAGAAGTATCGTTATTTGATTTTCGACTGCTATGCACTTGTGTTTGTTGTCGAAGAAGAAAACCAGACAGTATATGTTGACTATATTCTCGACACGAGGCGAGATTACAGCTGGCTTTTTTCGGAAACATGAAAAAACCTGCCTCATGGGGTTTGTCAAGTAAAGTGCGTAAGTTTTTTTGTTACCGGTAACTTACACACTTTATTTTACACTCT
>CAZDQV010000034.1:0-19691 GCA_964507795.1 uncultured Oscillospiraceae bacterium
ATGGCATTTGCGCCAAGCTTGCCTTTGTTTGGTGTGCCGTCAAGCTCTATGAGGAAGTTGTCAAGACCTGTCTGGTCAAATACATCCCACCCTATAATTTCATCAGCAATTATTTTAATTGTCAGACCCCGAAGTCAGACCCCCAATTAAATTTGGAGTTTTTGCCCAAACCCCGATTGAGTTTGGTTACCCAAAACCTTATTCAGATTATTCATTCAGCCGGATATAACTACCTGTTATTCACTGCATCAATTCCTGAATTCTTCACATTCAGATCTCATCTATCTCATATTCGTTTCTGAGCAAATCTATACTGAGCAGTTTTTTGCTTAATACGGTTTCTTTTTTTAGCAGAACCTTAACTGCCTCCGCAGCCTCTATTCCCGCTACAACCGCCGGTGTAAACGATGGTGTTCCCAGTTCCTTTTCCTCACCTTTCTCGTCATCCTCCGAATAAATTTTCGAAAGAGTTCTGTCTCCCGGCATTACAACCGCCACCTGTCCGTACCAGCCTCCTATAGCTCCATGTATGAGAGGAATCCCCATTTCCTCACACGCACTTTCAAGTATTAGCCTGCATGGAATATTATCGAGGGCATCTATGACAATATCATAGCCTTTGCACAGCTCTTTTACGTTTTCTTCGTTTACATTCTCAATTATCGAATTAACCTCTACATCGGAATTGATTCTGTGCATACGTTCCTCTGCGGCTACCGCCTTTGGCCAGCCTATAAGTCTTTCTTCCGAAATAATCTGTCTGTTAAGGTTTGTTTCATCGAAAACATCTCCGTCTATAGCTGTAATTCTGCCTATTCCCAGTCTTCCGAGAATTTCAATTATGTATCCTCCCAGTCCGCCGCAACCTACTACGCATATATTACAATCTGCGAGAAACTCGTTTTCTTTTTCTGAAATTGTATGCATATTTCTTTCATATCTTTTTTTCACGCTTACTACCTCCATTATTCATAATACAACAGACGACTCTTTGCGAGCCGGTTTATTTTACCTCCTTTGCACAATGGCAGGCAGTATGATCGCTCATTTTACCCTATCGTTTCACGCGGCATCGTGTGTCGCCTGTGAAATCGGAAGCATGCTTTATCTGTTTTTTAATATATTGTATACTTCTTTAAGTTTCGTACACATATACACCATTTCTTCCATGGTGTTGTATTTATCTATGCTTATTCTTATTGTGCCTTTTATATACTCTGATGAAACACCGGCAGCTTCAAGTACATGTGAAATCTTATCCTCGCCCTCATTGCACGCAGAACCGGTCGATACACATATGCCCTTCAGGTCAAGAAGATGCAGCATCGCCTCTCCGTTTATACCTCTAAACGATACGCTTATATTTCCCGGGATATGATTTTCGATATCACCGTTAAACCTTGCATCAGGTATTCTGCTTTTCAGAAATTCTCTTACATAGTTTTCCATCCTGCATATATGGTTTCTGTTCTGTGCCATATTTGCTATATTGTTTTTAAGGGCAACCGCCATACCTGCAACAGCTGCTGTGTTTTCTGTGCCACCTCTAAGCCCTCTTTCCTGGGTGCCGCCATATATAATAGGTGAAACCGGCACATCTTCTTTGATATAAAGAAACCCTGTACCTTTGGGGCCGTTAAACTTATGTGCGGAAGCTGACATCAGATCTATATCCATATCTCTTACATTGATTTCTATGTGACCGACTGCCTGTACGGCGTCGGTATGAAAATATGCTCCTTTTGCATGAGCCTCTTTTGCAAATCCCCGTATATCCTGTATTGTCCCTATTTCATTATTTGCAGACATTACGGATACCAGATCGCTCCTGTCACAATTCCGCAGCAACCTGCAGTCCGCTGTTCCCACAGTATTTACAGGCAGATAATCCACCTCTGTGCCGCACTTATTCGCATTGCGGCATGCGTTGATAACAGAGTGATGTTCCGTTTCTGTTGTTATAATTTTTTTGCCTCTGCCCGAAAAAGAATTTATTACCCAGCTGTTTGACTCACAGCCTCCTGAGGTAAAATATATTTCACAGCTGTCACAATTAATAATATCTGCGATTGTTTTCCTTGCGTCTTCTATTACAAGTCTTGCATTCCTGCCCTCTGAATGCAGTGAGGACGGGTTGCCTCCGCAATGTTCCATAATGTAGGACATCCGCTCTGCAGCTTCGCTATCCATCTTCGTTGTTGCGGCATTGTCGGCATAAACATTCATATGTCCCATATAGAACCCTGCCAGCCTGTTTCTTTTTTTCTGGCTTTCCTTTCGTTTATCTCATCCCATTTATCTTTGGGAAAGAATTTTTTGCAGCCTTCGTCTTTGAACTGCTGTATCTTCTTTTCTATGGCTGCTGTGTCTGTTTCCAGAAACACAGCCAGACATTCGATACACCTTTTTTCCCTGACGTCATCAGCTATCAGTTTTCTGTTAACCGCAATTTCATCTGAAACAAGCTCTCTGCCGCATACACAGCATTTTTCCATATATAATCACTCCTGTCCCACAATAATATCATCCCCGGCTTTAACTCTGCCGCCTTTAAGGACTTTTACAAAAATACCTTCTCTTGGCATAACACAGTCGCCGCATATCCTACGTATTTCACAATCCAGATGACATTCCTTGCCTATCTGGGTAACCTCGCACAGAGCTTCGCCTATTTTTATTTTAGAACCCACCGGTATCGTATAAAGATCTATTCCCTCTGTCAGTATGTTTTCTGCAAAAGCGCCGCTTGGGAAATCATAATCAATCTTATCTCTGAGTTTTGATACGCTTTCCGCTGCCAGAAGACTTACCTGTCTGTGCCATTTACCTGCGTGCGCATCACCTTCAATACCGTAATCCTGTTTCAGATCGACAAACTCCACTCTGTGTTTCTGTGTTCCCTTGACCTCACTGATGCAGACATCTGCCACTTTACCTTTTTTCTTCATTGTGCCTGTCCTCATCTTTAAATCTTTCTGTGCATTCTCCTGCCCAGCCTCTGAGCATCTCCACACCATGTCTTACCGGAAATATTACGGCATTCAGACATTCGCCTGCCGCTTTTTCGCTTCCCGGAAGGTTGATTATAAGGGAATTTCCTCTTATTCCGGCTTTTTCCCTCGACAGCATTCCCCGCGGTGTAATTCTCAGACTTTCAGCTCTCATAGCTTCAGGTATTCCGGGACATTCTCTTTCTATAACAAGAGCTGTTGCTTCAGGGGTAATATCCCTTTTGGAAAATCCTGTACCTCCCGTAGTTACTATAAGGCAGAGATTGTTTTCGTCCGAGTATTGTTCAATGGTCGCTGCTATCCTGTCTTTTTCATCGGGAACTACAGTTCTGCATATTACTTCCCAATCGTTTTCTCTGAGAATTGCTGCAATTTTTTCTCCGCTTGTATCCTTTCTCTCTCCTGCGTAGCCTTTATCGCTTACAGTAATTATTCCTGCAGTAAACCGCATGGTTATTCCACCTCCTTATCATTCCAAATGAAGTCACCGCTTTTGCCTCCTGATTTTCTGACAAGATGAATACTGTCTATAATCATATCTCTCTGTACAGCCTTGCACATATCCGACGCTATGTTTCCAAAAGACTCTTTTGACTTTGGTTTTTCGGAAACAGCCCTAATGAAAGCTTCTTTCATCTCTTTTTTATTATACCCCTTGATACATATGCTGTCATCACCGTAAAGGCACGTTCTGATATACCCGTCAGCCATCAGTCTTAATTTATTGCAGTTGCCGCAAAATCCGCAACTTACAGCGGTTATAAATCCTATCCTGCTGCTTCCGTTTTCAAACATTGCAGAAACTCCGTCCATTCCCGTAAAGCTGTAGCCTCTGAGTTTTGAAATTATATTTTCGGCAGATGTAAATCTGTTTTTTCCCTTTGCCTCGCCTATAGGCATAAGTTCTATAAATCGCACCTCAACATTATATTCTTTTGAAAAATCAGCAAACGCTTCTATTTCATCGGTGTTAAAGTCTTCTATAAGAACAGCATTTATTTTAGTGTGTGTAAAACCTGCCTTTTGGGCGGCCTCAATTCCTGCAAGAGCATCTTTAATCTCACCTGTGCGCGTAATGTATCTGTACTTTGAGGGCTCCAGCGTATCTATGCTTATGTTCAGCCTGTCCACCCCTGCCTGTTTAAGCTGTTTTGCATACTGCGGCAGCAATATGCCGTTTGTGGTCATGCACAGTTCTTTCACGCCGCCTGTGCTGCTGAAATTATTTCCTCAACGGAAAGTATATGCTCATGGCTGTTTTTTTGTATGCCGGATTCAGGCATACAGTAGCGACACCTCAGATTACACAGAGCTGTAACCGAAATCCTGAGATAGCCTATTTCTCTTCCGAATTTATCTTTCATTGACTGCTTCTTTGCCCCTTATAAGCTGAACCTTGATTTTATCTCCTTTTTCATAGCCTTTTTCACCGTAGGATGTGATATACATGCCTACTGCCGCTTTTACCGCCCATTCCGATTTCGAGCTTTGAGCCTGCAGGCACAAGCTCGCTTCCTGTAGGAAGAAACGCAACCTTGGGTTTCATAATAACCTTGATCCTGTCATATCCTCCCATTCCTATCGCAGCAAGATCCGCTGCTGTCAGCACAGTTCCTTTTTTGGCAACGGAGCTTCCTTTTTTTATCATTGAGCCTTCAGGTCTTATATTCATTCCTCGTTGGATTTCTAAATCAGGAATAAACATAATGCCGCCCTCTGCTGTAATTGTAACATCTTCGATTTTTACCACAGTATCATATAGGCATCATCAAATCATCTCCCGTATCTGCTCTCACATATTCTCTGCCTGTTCTCCAGTCCGCAGGATTCGTCCCGTTTTCAATCAGATCATAGTTAAAGGCAATTCCGTCCATTCCCGATGCTCTGACTACAGGTATGCTGTATATCGCATACAGATCCTCCGCAAGAACTCTGCCATATCCCTCTGCCAGGTCCACTGTTTCTGTTTTTTACCTGCGGCTGCCATGTTTCAAACAGTCTTTTGAGAGCCTCATCTTTGCTGGTGTGATTCGAAATATCCTCAGGTCCTTTAAAAAATAAATTCTTACCCATATCTTTTTCCTTTTCTGTTTGTATATATGGAGGCAGATAAAATCTGCCTCCTCAAGTTTATGCTGCTTATATCTGCACCTTATCCTATTTCACTTTCACTGATTTTACAGCGCTGTATGCTCCATAAACTTTCTTTCCGGCAGACGTTTTCTTGTATGCTCTCACTTTGTAGTAGTAAGTCTTGCCTTTCTTTAATGACTTGTTAGTATACTTAACTGTCTTGCTTGAAGTTATAGTTTTTAATGCCTTATATTTTCCTGTCTTTGAAGTTGCTCTATATACAGTATAGCCGGTTGCCTTTGAAACCTTTTTCCATTTCAAAGTTGCACTGTTTTTGCCTGCTGTAACTGATAATGAAGTAACTTTTGCAGGAGTCACATCAGAAGTTATGCCGCTAAGGCTTACTTTATCCGTAAGTTCAAGCTTCTTGCCTTTGAACTGTGATTTGTTTGCCTTATAGTATGATAAGCCTTCATTGATTATATTCTTTACATACTTGTCTGTATACCCGTCATATGAACCCTTGATTCCCTCTGCGAGTGAAGCATTCTTGAATGCTGATACAGTTAACGCTTTTAGTGTGTCCACATCTGAAATATGGTAGAAATTCTTAAAGATATATATAGCGTTGTACACAGGATTGATTACCTCAGGATATACGAAGCCGAGATAGATACCAATGCCCTGTACATTTTCTACTGAATTCATCTTAATACCGAAGATAAGGCTAGGGTCTGCTGAATAGATGCTAGGAATATCCGCCTCTTTAACACCTGCAGCAATAAGTTTTTCCTTGAAAGCTTCACCTGTTACATTAGTTGAAACCTGCGGAGTGATGATTATAACATCTGCTTTTGCAAGCTCGGCTGCTGTCAGATAATACTGACCGTCGTCAGCTTTCGCTGTTTTTAGAGTGTCAAGCAGGTTGTTTGTTGTACTTTCAAGGTATTCGCATGCTCTACATGAAGCAGCAGTTCCGCTCTGCGTATTGCTGTCATATGCTTTGAACGTACCTGTTTCTGATGTAGGATCAACTACCGCAATAGTTTTTTTCTTGATTTTGCCTTTGTTTATCTGTGATAATACATAGTACTGAGGGGCTTTTACCATCTTCTCATATTCCTGAGCTATCTTTTCAGGATCGTCATATCTCCACTTTTTGTTTTTTTCCTTTGCAACCTGTTTGATGCCTGCAGCCAAATCATACATTGTATCTATCTGAGTGTAGATAGTCTTTGACTGTACCTGTATCTGGAGAGGTTTGTAATCGTTGGTTGTATCCTTGTCTGTGTTTTCAGGAAGAAGAGCCAGCAGCTCATCATATGTAGTATATTCTGTAGCTTTGTTAGGATCTGTTCCATAAAGGATATCAGGTCTTCTTGCTAAAGTTACGGAAGTACCATATTCATCAACGATTGTAGTATCTGCAATCATTGGGCTTCCTGGAGGTACAAGTCCCAACTGATCCAAATCACTGGTCTGTTCCTTACCGTTTTCTGCCGCATACTTGTTATAGAAATAGTTCCATGAGTATGGGTTAGGATTATCGTTTACATCGCTGCCAAATACTGCAAGCTGATAAATTTTCTGTGCACCTGTAAGTGAGGTGTCTCCGTTTTTTACAAGGTCTGAGAGTCTTTCAGTTACAAGGTTTGCACCAAGATAATGAACAGCAGTATTGGCTGCAGCGTGTGCGCCTACCGTTACAACATTGTCATTTGTACTCTTAGGTTCTGTAGGATAATCCCACACTCCGTCTTTGACTCCTGCAAATGCGGAGCATGGAATAAATACAGTGGAAAGCATAACTGCAACTGTAATTATGCTTACAAGTTTTTTCTTGAAATTCATTTTTTCCTCCTTCTTATAATACAAAAAATTTTAAAATATATTTAATTTTACCAAGATGATTTAAGCAGCATTTATAGAAATCTTGATAAAAATTTAAATAACAATTATATTCATCATCTGATACGGGCATATTGCCGTATCCTGCTTTTACATATATCTCCGTCAGCTTCGAAAAATCAGTATCTTCATATCTGAATGCAGACAATGCTGCCATTTTTGCCCCAGCAAATTCAAACGGGGTTTCTCTGCTGTTTCTTGCAATACCCATTTTTCTGAATGACCGCAGATAGAAATTGTACATTGTTATGACAGCCTCTCCTCTCCCTTTCTCACACATCCTGCCAAATCTTCGTTTTCGCAGAAGTTTTTTGATATATACTGCTAAGGCTATGGCAGCGGCCGCTATAATCGGATACAGCCAGACCGGAATGTTCCTAAATACGTATGATATCAGATACCACAGCTTCGCGCCTGTTGTTTTGAGCAAATCGGCAAAAGCATTATTGCTTTCTTTTTTTTCATTATGATCTTTTTCTTTATCGTCTTTTTTGTCCTTATCTTTATTATCTGCCGCGGGCTTGTCCCGATTGTTATCTCTGCTTCCGGTCATATCCGGATCATAAGATGTCGTAGTATTTGCAATTCCTGTTTTTTCAATGACTTCAAAAGCCATTCTGTTTGTTATAAGCTTCAGTTCTTTTGTGCCGGGATCAAGAGGTTTTACTATTCCGTAAAATATGCCGCAGCCTATGGCCGTTATTATAAGCATAACGGCAAGTGAGGCCGATATCATCTGACCTGTTCTGAACTTTACGGTATGATACTTTGAAGCGTTCACTTCATATGTTCTGTATGCAAGCAGCATGCCCGATGCAATCAGCGCAATTATAAGATATACTGCATTTCCTTTTTCGTAGAGAAACCATATACCTGCAAATATAACCGATACAGCCGCAAATATAATACAGATTCCTGTTCTGGTTCTTGAAAGAAGCACTACTCCTGTCGAAATCAGAAATGTTATTACTATAAAAAGAAACGGATTGCTTTCTTTGTCTGTAAGCAGGACTCCGCCCTTTGCGGCCGATACGGCAAATATAATGCCTGCAATCACAACAATGGCAATAATTCCTGTTACAAGGCTTTTTCTGTTATATTTAACAGCAAACAAAACCGCAGTAATTATTGCTGCCGCTGCCAGCACCGGAAATACCGACGATATAACAGAGGGTTTTACAAAAAAACCATAGCATATCATCTGACCTGCTGCAAAAGTCAGCGCTGTACATAAAATATAATCCCATATTTCATACCTGACAGCATTTCTTATGTTCATACTCTGACTCCCTCCTTGAGCTGTTCACATGAACAAACCGCATAATACCCTATTCCGTAATCATCAAGAGCCCGAAGAGGCGCTGTTATATTCCTTCTTTCGTTTTCTGTCAGTTCTTTAGGAATTATCAGTATCAGCAACGGGTTTCTTCCCCTGTTTTTGATGCTTATGAGCATATCTATCATTTCTGCTGTTGCACTGCCGGTACATATAGCAATATTTCCCAGCGAATACATTGCCATACCTGTTTCTTCCAGAAGCTTCAGCGCTTTCGCAGAAGCCGCTTTTGTACTGTTTATTACAGGCAGACTTTCTGTGAGATTAGGCAGATCGGAATTTTCATATACTGTTCCGGTTGCTTTGAAGCCTTCTTTATCTATATATATAATTTCATGCTCCATTCCTGTTTTCTGCGCAAATCTGCACAGCGCAACGCCTGTTTCAACAATACCGTCATAAATGCTCATCATTGTTTCCGCGTCATATCCCGGTGATGAAAAATCATATATTACCGACACTCCCGGATTGCCGTATGTTTCATAAATTCTGGTCATGTAATTATCTGTTCTCGCCGATAACTTCCAGTGGATTTTCTTGATAGGATCGCCTATAATATATTCTCTCACGCCTGAATAATCAAATCCGTCTATGAGTACGGGAGTTATCATTTTCCTGCTTTCCGAAAGGGTTTCTGTCGACAGTTCCATATTTGAAAGCTCATATACAGCGGGAACAACTGTTACATTATACAGACTGTTGTTAACTGCTTTTTTCCTGAAAAGCCCAAACATATCACTCATAACAATTTCTTTGAGTCCTGCTTTATATACTCCCACGTGGTCAAACCGGCAGGAAAAATCGAAGTTTCTTTCTTCTTTTCCGCCCATAGTAATATTCATAGCGGCAAGAATATTATCATTTCCGAATATGTCCCTGATGCTGAAAATAATATTAGCATTTGTAATTATAAGTGGAGATTTGTTAATTACTCTCACACTTAATTCTGTTTCTTCGCCTTTGGTGCAAACTGATATATCAGAAGTTTCCTCAAAAGCCATACCTGCTGATATTATACGGGTATACACATATGAACCGGCCACCCCCAGTATTACTGCCGTTGCCGGCAGATATCCGAATATGCTGTTTACATATATAGGTATTGGGCAGGTTGCAGCAAACAGCATCAGACATATAAAAATCCTTTTTATAATGTACCCTGATATTCTGCTGCTGCGAAGACTTGCTGTTTTATTTGTTTTCATTCTGTTTAAACTTCTCCTCGCCTGCAATCGGTACTGCTACAGATGAGAGTATTTCACCTAAAATATCCTCAGCAGTTTTTTTTCTGACTTTTGCATCGTGTGTAAGAGATACTCTGTGTACAAGAACATACGGCACAAGATATTTAATATCATCGGGGATTACATAACTTCTCCCCTTTGACAGCGCATACGCTCTTGACAGCTGATACAGGGAAATTCCTCCCCTCGGTGAACTTCCTATCGCAATATCGCTGTTGTTTCTTGTTGCTGTAACAATTCTGACTATATATTCACTTATCATCGGGCTTACAAAGATGTTTTCCGCCGCTTTCCTGAGAGCGATTATTTCCTCTTTTGATGCTACAGCCTGCAATGCTTCTTTTGTATCGCGGCTCATTGATATTATTTTCACTTCTTCATTGAATTCAGCATAACCGAGAGATAATTTCATCATAAACCTGTCTATCTGGGCTTCCGGCAGCGGATATGTACCGTATGACTCAAGCGGATTTTCTGTGGCAAGAACCATAAAAGGCTCCTCCAGCTTATATGTATTAGAGTCTACAGTCACCTGCTTTTCTTCCATGGCCTCAAGCAGACTTGACTGTGTTTTTGCTGAAGCTCTGTTGATTTCGTCTGCCAGAATTATATTGCTCATAACAGAGCCCGGTCTGAATTCAAATTCTCTTGTCTTCTGATTGAAAATTGAAAATCCCGTAACATCTGACGGCATTACATCCGGTGTGAACTGTATTCTGGAAAAATCACATGAAACGGATTTTGCAAAAGCACTGACAAGGCTTGTTTTTCCTACCCCGGGAACATCTTCTATAAGGACATTTCCTCCGCACAGCATTGCCAGTATCACAAGTTCAATCTTGTCCCTTTTGCCTATTATCACCTTTTCAATGTTATCTGCGATTTTTTTTATCATCGCGCTGCTTTCTTCAATTCTTTTTTGTGTAAGCTCCATATTTTTCTCCTTAATATTGATACTGTTTATCACTGAATACAGGTGCACACAGTTTCATAAAACGACCGTTTGCATCAGTATATTCAATCACTTTTACATCTGCTCCGTATGCTTCTTTGAGATTTTTTTCCGTAACTACCTCAAAGGCTCTGCCAAACACTGCCCTGCTGCCACTCTGAAGCAGCATTGTTTTTGCTTCGCACATAAATGCGTGATCCGGATTATGCGTGGTCATTATAACTCCGTAGCCTTTGCTTCTGAGGTTTCTTATTCTGTTTATAACTTTGAGCATATTCCCGTAATCAAGGCTTGAGGTAGGTTCGTCAAGCACAAGCATCTCAGGCTCCTGCGCCAGCGCTCTTGCAATCATGACCATCTGCCGTTCTCCGCCGGAAACATCAGTATAAACGCGTTCTCTCAAATGCGATATGCCCATATCCTCCATAACCTGTTCAACAACCTCATAATCGTATCTTGACGGCTGGCCGAAATATCCCACGCTGCTTATTCTGCCAAGCATAATTATATCCTTAACTATATATGGAAACGGAGGAATGTGACTTTGTGACACATAGGCAATTTTCTCAGCCATTCTTTTTTCGGACCACCTTGATATATCGTCGCCGTCTATCCTTACCTGTCCTCCGAGAGGTTTTATCAGCTTGAGTATGGTTTTAAACAGCGTTGTTTTTCCCACCCCGTTAGGTCCCAGAATACAGCATATGTCGCCGGAAGCAACCTCCATATTAATACCGTCGAGCACCTTTTTGCCTCCATACCCGCAGGAAATACCAACAAGTTCCAGCTTCATTCCCAAGTCCTCCTCTGTTTAACCAAAATGATTACAAATACAGGCATAGCTACAAAGTCAACAACTGTTCCTATCGGAAGCCCGTATCCTCCAAACGGGAAAAATGAGGCTATATCTCTGCACAAAAGGAGAACCGCTCCCCCGATAAGTATATTTCCCGTAAACAGTTTTCGAAAGTCTGCCCCGAATATGCTTCTGCTTATGAATGGTACAATCAGAGATACCATTCCCGCAGACCCGCAGTGAACCATACCTGCCGTAACCATAAATGTTCCTAAAATCAGCGCCGTTATTTTCACTGCCGCAGGTTTTATTCCCAGACTTCTTGCCTCGCTGTCCTCAAAGCTCACAGCATTAAAGCTGAACCTTGCCATATACACAGGAATCAGTGTTACGGCCGCTGCCGCCGTTATAAATATAAGGGATACCGGCTGTGTATCCACATAAATGGCTTTTGAAATCTGCTGATATACAAGCGCCGCATCGTTATCTGAATTATACAGATAAAATGTTACTCCTGCTCCCGCTATCTGTGAAAGAATAGCTCCCGCTATAAGCAGATCATATACGGAAAATCTGCCGCTTCCGCTTGAAAGCTTGCCGACGGCAAGAACAGCCGCAAGCATAATAACCGCACCTGTATAGCAGTAGATATATTTCTGAAACGGCATATATGCAGCCACTGCCCCATATGAGGAAATTAACGCTATTATTCCAAGGTTTACACCCGTATTTACTCCAAGCATTGTCGGAGCAGCTATAGGGTTTCTGAACACATTCTGAAAAAGCATACCTGCCATTGCAAGAACCATACCGCATACAAATGTCACAGTGCAGAGTTTTACTCTGTATACTGTATCAAGATATCCTGCAAGCTCTGATGCCGCCTGCAATTTTGAAATATCGCCGGCAACACCCTTTGCTCCTGCCAGAGAAATCCACATTTTTATGTTTTCGATAACCGTCGCCGGCGAATAAAAGCCTTGAAAATCAGACCTTTCACATACTGACACAAAGAAAATCAATGCGGCAGCTGCAAATATCACAAGCAGCTTTTTTCTTACGGCTGTTTTTTCGTATCTTATCAATGTGTCTATATCATATATGCTTTTATGCCCAGTCTGCATTTTTTCTGCTCCTAAATCTTATAAGCATACAGAGGAATATCAGTCCGCCTGCCAAGCTTGTCATAAAATTAATTGATGTGGAATAATTAAAGCAGGTGGCAGCATAATAAACAAACATCATTATATCCGCCCCAAGCAGAGCTGATGCCGGTATCAGATACCGGAAATCCGGTCCCGTAAACCTCCTTGCGATATGCGGTATTATAAAGCCTGCAAAGCCTATCATACCACAGAAAGAAATCACTACGGCAGTTATTGCCGTAACAACTGCAACGGTTATGTTCCTTTCTCTTTCCGCATTTATGCCCATGGTTTTTGCTTCTTCTTCTCCAAACACAAGTATGTTTATCCTGTTTCTGAAAAATATTATTATACCTATGCCTGTAATAATAGGTATCCCCATTATTAAAAGCTGCTCTAATGATGCAACCCTGTCAAATGAGCCCATCATCATATATCTGAGCAAATAGGTTCTGTCATCATAAGTGTTTTCAAGAAGCATTCTGTACTGCACCAGTTCCTCTATACCGCCTATAAATCCGCTGAATACAAATCCTGAAAGTATCAGCGCAACAGACGATACTCTGCCTCTGCCCACTATCTTTGAAAGGGTTACTATAAGAGCCACTGCAAAAAAGCACCCTGCAAGCACAAAAAAGCTCATTTCATATTTCTGAAATATACTCATGGTATCTGCATCATTTTTTGCGGCAGATACCCCTTGAGCATATATGAGCATAACATATATCATGCCGCCCATAACGCCTCCTGACTGAACTCCAAGCGTAGTAGGCGATGCCATAGCGTTTTTGAATGATCCCTGATACACCGCTCCGCTTACAGAAAGGGCAGCGCCTGCAAGACCTGCTGCTGCGGTTCTTATCATATTGATCTTCATGTAGTTTGCGTTTCCGCCAATCAGATCTGCCAGTGCTTCAATGTTTAATCTGAACACTTCAAAAAACCACGAAACAGATAATCTGTTTGTCGCACTCATACCGTTGGGAAGAACTATCACCATGGCATATATCACTGCAGCTGCTATTGCCATTATTGCAACAGTGCGGCTTCTTGTTTCCAGACGATGACGTCTTTTTTTCTCATCTCCAAAGTAATTTTTTTCTTCCTCACGTATTTTTATTTTTATGGCAGCGTCTGATTTTATATTTAATTGTTCTTTTTTTCCACCTTCACTCATAGACCTGTTCTGCTTATTATTTTACTATTTTAAAGGTTATTTTTTTGTTTCCCTTAAAGTTGCCTTTTCCTGTTATTACAAAAGAGGCTGTCCCTATTTTTGTATTTCCGGTATATGAATCCTGATTTATGGTATAATCAGTTCCCCTCAGCAGCGTTCTGTTTTTGTATGTTATCGTTCCTGCCGCCGGAATTAAATTAATAGCCTTTCCTGTATATTTCTGAGCAGGAATTTTAACGGAGGCTTTGGCTATATCGGCCTTAACTACGTTGTATTCAAGAGTTATACTGCCGCCGTAATCTCCCAGTCCGCTGATAGTAACCTCTTTGGTTCCCACATCCGTAATATTGCTGTTATAATCAAGAGTGTAATCTGTGTTTTCTTTTAATAAAGAGGATGAGTCTTTTATTTTAACCTTAGCCTGTATCGGACTGCCTGTATAGACATACTCTGTTTTTTCGAGTACGGCAGTAAATCTTTTGTCTGTCAGATCCAGTCCTTTGAGATAAATGTTTCCGTTTTCCGCTGCAACAGTTCTCCTGCCCTCTTCATTGTAGAATACCGAGCTTCCCGAATTTCCTGATGCTATAACGACATTTCCTGATGCTCCTGATGCTATACCGATTCTGCCTAAGAGAGATCCGCTGATTTTAATCAGTGCTGATTTTTCAAGGTATACATTGCTGCTTCCGTTATCGCTTATTGTAACTGAACCTGACATTGTAACCTCGGCTCCCTCCACATCCGAAGACCATGGATTTCTTTTAACATTAGAAGACGTTACTGATGATACATAAAGTCCAGCACCTTTGTTACCGGCTCTGTTGCCTTTAATCTCTATTCCTGAAACCGAAGCTTTTGCAGGAGCCATATAATACTGTGCTATATGACCGCTCCCGCCCTGAACATATATACCGCCGCCGCAGCCTGCGACTTCTGCATTCTCGTTTTCAAGCGCGCTCTCGGCGCTGTTACCTGAAATGTTTCCGCCTTTCACTGTAAGAAGCCCTGTAGCCGAATATTCGGAATCGCTCTCGTTTGATACAAAGATACCGCCGCCACAGCCTAACGTTCCGGCATAACTGTCGCTTACAAATTTAGAGCAGGCTTTATTTCCTGTTATCTCTCCTCCCGAAACAGTAAAGTTTCCTGATGCAATATATACGCCGCCTCCGCAGGCGCTGTTATACTGAAACAGGCTGTTTTCGGTACTGTTGCCTGATATGCTGCCGCTACTCATTACAGTTGCTCCCGCATCATAAATGCCGCCGCCCTGATACGCTGCGCTGTTTTCGGTTATGCTGCAGCCTGCTATGGATATACTGCCTGTGTTGTATATGCCGCCACCTTTGCCGTCTACAAGTTCTGAAACAAATTTGCTTGCTCTGTTCTTCTCAATACTACCGCCATTAAGCTCTGCTGTACCATCATTACAGATACCGCCGCCCTGATATACTGCATTGCTGTTTGCAACACTTCCTGAATTCATCTTCAGAGTGCCTGCATTGTATATACTGCCGCCGTAGCTGCTCTCATTTTCTGAAATATCTCCTGAATCTATTGTTAAGGTGCCTGCATTATATATGCCGCCGCCTTTGCCTGCCCCAAGGCCTTTTGTTGTTGAGTTTATGATGCTTCCACCATCAATCACCGCAGTTCCCTCATTATATACACCTGCACCTTTGAGGCTAAAACCGTTTTTGATAATACTGCCCGTATTCAGATTCAGTTTTCCCCCTTTTTCAATGTATACCACTCTGCTGCCTTTACCTGCATCGACAGTTATATCCTCAAGTACAAGACTGCCGCTTACATCAAACATCCCTTTAGATGCAACTCCCAGCCTGTCACCTTCAAGAACAACATTATCCTCTTCGCCTTTTATTGTTACGCTTTTGCCTGACGGAACAGTTATCGTAGAGGAAATTTTGAAACTTTCATACACATAGATTGTTCCACCTTCGGAAACTGCCTTTTGGAGTTCCTCCTCATTTCTTACTATTACAGAATTGCTGCTGTCTGTTATATTGAATTCAAGCTGCAGGCTTCCCTGGTAATTTCCTTCTCCTGAGATGTACGCTTTTCCTGTGCCTTTTTCAATATTATCACTGAAACTGACGCTGTAATCTTTGTTTTCTACAAGCTTTTCTTTTCCATTATATATTTTTATCTGAGGTCTCACTTCTTTCCCTGTATAAAGTTTATCTCTGAGAGGCAGTACTTCAAGCTGCGCTATATCAGCTTTTTTGATTTCATATGTTTTTGATGTTTTACCTGCATAACTGCCGTTTCCATAAATTACGAGCTTTGCTTTTCCCACATTTATGCAGGAATGATAAGAAACAATATAATCTCTGCCTTCTTTGAGGGCCGTACCTCCCAGACTTACTTTCACATCAGGAGTTATTCTTTTACCTGTATATTCATAAGAGGATTTGTATTCCACATCAGCAGAAGAAACCGATTTGCCGCTGTGAGTACTTCCCTTGTAGTAAAGTTTGCCATCTTTGTTCAGCGCAAAGTGTTTAGCTCCTTTAACAGTCAGAAAATGTTTTGCATCATCGGGCGTCAGTGTATAATCTTCATAACCGTCACCCATAATATGCCCCTTGCTGAAAACAGCAGTATCAATCAGCACCTTAGATGATGCTTTCATTTCGCCTGTTACCAGAATTTTTCCCTCTTTCGGCAAATATACATTGTCTTTATTGCCCGATTTAACCGTGTTTCCATAAATCTTTGCTTTGCCTGAAACTTCAAAAGTTCCTACACCTTTGTATGTAGCAAGAGTACTGTCAAGAAATATGCTTCCGTCAATATAGCGATTGTTAAAATAAACACCGCCGCCGTTGTTTCCGGCTTTGTTGCCTGTAATACTGCCTCCTGACATATTAAATGTTCCTCCGGTATATCCTCCCGAAACGCTGACTCCGCCGCCGCTTCCGGCTATTCCCGCAAGCTTTTTATTCGTATTCGCGCTGTTGCTCTTAATAATACCTCCCTTCATGTTAAAGGTACCACATACCATAACACCACCGCCCTGTCCCAGATAACTTTCGGCTGTGTTAGCTGTAAGTTTTGTTATTGATTTGTTGCCTGTGATACTTCCTCCTGTCATATTCAGAACACTGTTGGTACCATTAAGACATATGCCGCCTCCACAGCCGTAAAGAGCCTGCAGGCTTCCTGAAACATGTTCATTTACACCGGTCACTTTCTCTTTTTCGCCATTAGCTGTATTGTTTGAGATTTTTCCGCCTTTCAAGTTAAATATGCAACTGTTGTCTATATTCACACCACCACCCATTATGTTGGTCTTGTTGCCTGTAATACTGCCTCCTGTCATAGTTATTGCATTGTTGGCAAGCTGTATGCCTCCGCCGCCTCCTTTAGCAATATTTTTGCTGATTGTTCCGCCGTTTATAGTAACTTTGCCATTCACTGCCGCAGCGTACACTCCTCCGCCATAGCTGAAAAAGCTGTAGTTTCTTTTTGTTTTATCTATATTGCTGTGTATGCTTCCCCCATTCATTGTAAATGTGCAGTATGATCCTACAAATACACCTATGCCATTTACATATCCATAACCGCCTGTAGTTGTATTACCTTTTACCTCGGACCCTCTATTCATAATAAATGTTCCGCCCTTCTGATTTACACTGCCGCTTTTTACATTTACTCCGGCACCGTTATATACAGGTACATCTCCGAGGGCACCTCCGGTAACCACAGCTTTATTGTTAAGTTTCAGACATCCTCCGTTCAGAACTGTAACTGTTCTCATTTTTTTGTTTGCGTCCAGAGTAAGTCTGCTAACAGTAAGATTTCCCGCAACCATAAACATTGCACTTGTTTCCGATTTCTGGTCTTCCGTTTTTTTCTTTGACGCAATATAAATTCTTTCTTTTCCTGTCCTACCTTTCAGTTCTATATATTTACCCTCAGGAACTGTTATTTTTTGGGTGAGTTTTATGTTTTTGCCGACAACAATAACCGCAGGTTTTTTGGCGCTTGTCTTCACATTATTAAGTGCAGATATAAGCTGTGACTGTGAGGATACGCTTTTAGTATTTGATGCTGCGTATACTGTTTCTGCCGGCATTGTAAATACTGCAGCAATTATAAGAGTCAGTGTTATGCTTAATACTTTTTTAAATACACTTTTTTTCATCATTTTCTCTCCCTATCTGCCTGACAAAATTGAACTTATCTGGCTGTCGCTCAGATTATATCCGTAAAAACTGCTGTAAAAATCAGATATCGAGTTTCTTACGTCTGATTCTGTATACTTATCATTGAACTGCCACGATGCCCATTTCATTTCAAGTATGCTTTCAACGGAACCGTCAGCCCAGCTGCATACCCCGTACGGGTTTACAATCACTTTATATTTACTGCTTCTGACGTATGATATTACAAGATTACCATCTATAATTCTACCGTAGTCTGTAATACTTCCTAGCGTCACACGTCCTGTATATCTCCACATATCGGAATTCTCAATGCTGCGTTTTACACTCTTATCTGCAGCTATTATTTTTGTAAACCTTTCGTCGCCAAGACCTTCATCAATTGAATCTTCCCCGGCATAGGCTCTGACGAAACTTTCTGCCTTATCAGGGTAAATACCGGAGCTTCCATCTGCCGAGGCCTCGTAATTGTTAACATTAAACGGTATTGCATAATATGATCGCCTTGATGAGTTGGTAAATCTCGCACCATTGTTGCATACACCCGACATACTAAGCAGATAGCTCAGAGGGCTGTTTGCATATCCTGATGGTGCAACCGCAATTCCTGTTGAGGAATAAATCGTCGAGCTGGAGCTGTTAAGTGTAAATGTATCCTCAACCCAGTCAGAGATATACAAAGTATATCTGCCTTTTGAAGCATTGCTGCTCTGAGAGGAGCCATCCTTAAAGCTTTTGCCATTCCAGTTGAATATGCCCGTTTTACCCGACACTTCCTTAATTGTTGATTTACAGTAATCCTTGTATTTGTCAGCCTTTTGTGCTGCCTCATCTGTTCCTATCACAGAAGCGACCGCCGACACCGCCGCATTTATGTTGTCTGTTGAGTTCATAGGTGGTATCACTATATATGCTATCTTTTTCTCCTTCAGTTTTGAAATCTGGCTGTCGGTAAAACTTCCTGCTCCGCTTATTTCAAGACATGCGTCAGGTTTTATCTCCAGCAATCTGTTAAAATCAGTGTCTGACATAGGTGACTGACCATCTCCCTGCCATAAGGTTTCTGTTTCTGAAAATCCGAATACAGAATTTCCTATACCTTTTTTGAGATCTGACGAGGTTCCCTTCACTATATCGCCCCCTGCCAGCATTGCCGCTATTACAGCCGCATCGCCTGCGGCAGCTACCGACTCGACTTTCTCGGGAAGTTCAACAAGATTTCCTCCTGCATCATAATACTGTCTTGAATCGGGATCTTCGGTTGCCGATGCATCTCCGCCTCCGCTGTTATCGCTGTCGTTGTTCTCATCTTCTCCGGAACCTGAAGGATTGCCACCGCCGGATTCTTTACCGCTGCCCGCTTTGTCTGCATCGGGAGCTTTATTGTCTTTGTTTTTTTCGCTGTTGTCAGGCATATTCTCGGTATCGGTATCCCTGTCCGCTTCCTGATCCTTTTGCTGCTCTTTGAGATCATTGTCTTTGCTTTTGTCTGTTGTTGTAACAACAATCTGCTGATTGTGGTCTATCTTGTCTGCATTCTGATCATAAACAGTCTGTACGATATTATCACTCGGTCTGCAGCCTGTGACAAGCAGCACCGTCAATATCGTATATACCAGTATTATCATAAGTTTTCTGTTATTCCTGAAAGCTTTGTTCTTCTTCATTTAATCAACCTGATTTTAACCTTAATACACCTTGTTTTTATCAAATATATATCACACTACTACAAATTATAATATTTTTTGCGAGTTTTATTGTTGTTTTACCAACATTAAACGAAAAAACAATTTTATTTTGAGCTCTTTTTCCCCTGGTGAACCACTCCGACTTATAGAAGTCGGAGCTTCCTGTTTCAA
>CAZDQV010000035.1:0-18973 GCA_964507795.1 uncultured Oscillospiraceae bacterium
GTGTGAATCCTGCTACAGCCTCAGCAGTATATGCCGCTTTTACTACTTTACTCAAGGTAATTCCTCCTTTAAATATGCTTCTTATTAACGAGAAGCCGGCGAAGGACTGCTCCCACGTCGGCTCTATTAACTTGTAACTGTTAAGTTTATATGAATCTATTAGAATTCACTGCTTGCATCACATTTAAGTACTGCATTGAGAGTTGCTGTTGCAATTGCTGTGCAGTCTTCATCTGATACATGTTCAGGTTCGCAATGTGATAAACCGTCTTTAGTTCTTGCAAACAACATAGTAGTAGGAATCATATATGCACAGAACTGAGCATCATGTCCGGCACCTGATAAAATCTTCTGCCATTTAGCTCCCATTTCTTCCATTGACTCTTCAACAAAGCCAACCAGTCTCTTGTCGAAATCTACAGTATCTCTTACCCACTGTTCTTCGATATCTGATGTGCACTGGCACCATTCCTGAGCTGCCAGTTCCTTGAGGATTTCCATGCAGTGTTTTCTTACTTCAGGGTTTGGATGTCTTACATCGAGTGAGAATTCAGCTTCATCATTGATGCAAGTATGGATTCCAGGATGTACATAGATTTCACCTGTTGTATATACGAATTCAGGTTCGCCTTTTTTAACAACTTCTGCATTGTACTCATCATATCTCTTGTGCATTTCGCATAAGAATGCTGATGCAGCATAAAGAGCATCATGTCTCTTGGCCATTGGGAATGTACCTGCATGAGCTGTGAATCCGTGGAATCTTACTCTGTAGTTGAACATACCCATTACAAGCTGTACAGCACCGATTTCGTTGCCTGCATCTTCAAGGATAGGTCCCTGTTCCAGATGTGCTTCAAACATTGCACAATACTTGTCAGGGCTGATTCTGTTTTCTTTAGGTCCTTTGAACTTGGTTGCAGCCAAAGCTTCACCGAAGTTTGCATAAGGGGAATCATCCATTGGTTTTGAAGCCATCATATTGTCATATTCAAAGTTAACCTGGAGTTCTTTTGGAAGGTAATCATGACAGATGATACCTGATACCATCATTGCTGGTGGATATAATGAACCTTCTTCGTTGGTCCAGATCATAGCTGTAAGCGGATGTTTGTGAGGAATATTCTCGGCAACTACTGTTTCAAGAACTTCCATGCCTGTCATAACACCTAAGATACCGTCATAGTTACCGCCGTTTTTAACTGAGTCACAGTGTGAACCCATTACGATTCTCTTTGCGTTAGGATCTGAGCCTTCGATTGTTGCATACATACATGCCACATCGTCACACTCAACCTTTGCTCCGATGGCTTCCATTCTCTTTTTGAATTCTTCTCTTGCCATGTGAGCTTCTGCTGAAAGTGAATATCTTGTGATTCCACCATGTCCTGCGTCACCAAACTTGGAAAAAGTTTTAATTTTGTCTGACATTCTCTCTAAACTACACTTATACATAATTCATCCTCCTTGAATCAATATAATTTAATAACGCAATTAAAACCCAGTATTGAAACTGGTTACATTTAAATATTATCACATTCTCCTCAAAAATCAAGCGGCAAAGATGGGACAAACTTATCAATATACGTATTTTAAAAGGTTTTGGACAAAATTTGTTTTAAAAAATTTTACCTGAAAAAAAACAGGCCGCCATATTTAACAAATGGCAGCCTGCCGTATAGCAAATTAGTATATTTTTGTTTCAGAGTTTCAATTCCAGTTTTTTTGCGGGGCATATAAATGTGCACAGCCCGCATCCTGTACAGTGCCTGTCATCAACTTCAACTCCATCCGGATTTCTGGTTATTGCACCATACATACATGCCGCTTCACATCTGCGGCAATCTGCTTCGCACGGAATATCTTCTATATTGCAGATTGCAGGTTCAATTTTCATCTCGTCAAAGGACTTCATTTTTTCAAGAGCTATGCCTCTTATCTGCTTCACATCAGAAATGTTTTTTGCTTTTGCCCACTTCTCAAGCTCCTCTGTTATTTCCCTGATTTTTCCCGGTCCGTTTATCATAACTGCCGTACCCACCTGTACCGCCGAAGCTCCAAGCATGATGTACTCGAGCACGTTTTTGTAGGTTTCAACCCCTCCGATACCACATACGGGAACGTCTACCGCCTGGGCTATAGATGCTACGGCAGCCAGCCCTATAGGCCTTATAGGCGCACCGGAATACCCGCCGTAGGTTGGAAGCATCGGCCTTGCACTTTCGATGTCCACGCCAAGTATACATCTGATGGTATTGATTGCACTTATTGCTGCAGCTCCCGCTTCTCTCGCAGCCTTTGCCACAGCCGTCATATTGGTTGCAGTTTGCGACAGCTTGACCATAACAGGTATCCTGACAGTGGAAACAACCTCTTTTGTTATTTCAAATATAACATCTGCATGAGAGGCTGCAACTTCCAGAGATTCTCCCATGGGATTTGATATACTTATCTCAATTGCATCAGCACCAAAACGCTCCATTTTGGCAGCAAGATAAGCAACTTCTGAAGGAGTATGAGCTGACACACTGGCAATTACAACGCCTCCACCGCTTTTGGCAATCTGCATTTCTCTTTCCCAGCCTTCCACCTGTATATCACTGTACAGTCTTATGTTCTGCGCACCGTTTCCGTCATATGCAATTCGCGGACTTACATCCATTATGGCATCACTGACTATGCTCTCGGTTATGACTGCGCCGGCTCCCGCTTCTATTGCTTTTTTGATGCTGTATCCGTCTTTGTTCCATGGACCTGCAGCTATAATCAGTGGGTTTTTCATGTTAAGGTTCAAAAAGTCGGTTTTCATCAGAACATTTCTCCTATTCTTTCTTTGTGTCCGCAAGATTTTCGGATTTTGAGCTTGGGCAAAAGAAGTATTTCTTTTTTGGTATCTCCAAAAGCATCATCTTCGCCTTCTATAAAATCAAAGAGCAGTCTTGCCCCCATAACTCCCATTTTGTGGAGAGGTTTTTCCATTGTCGTAAGTTTTGGAGTAACAAGATTCGACATCCTGATGTTGTCAAATCCTACCAGGGCCAGGTCTTCGGGTATCGAAAAGCCATTGTCGCTTGCCGCATCGATAACTCCAAAAGCAAGTGTATCACTGGTTGCAAGAATCGCTTCAGGACGTTTGCTCATCTCAAAGAATTTTTTGGCCCCTATATATCCTCCCTCTATGGTATTGGGGGCATATACTATATGGTTCGGATTGAGGTCAAGTCCGAAGTCCACTATTGCCTGTCTGAATCCTTCGAGTTTATGCCTGTTTTCGGCAAGAGGCGTCCTGCCGCAGAGCATCCCTATTGACTTGTATCCGATATTCACAAAATGCTCAACAACTCTGATTGCTGCATCCCTGCTGTCTATTCTGACCTTGTGTATATCTGAAACATCGCTGTTTTCACCTATTACAACTGATGGGATTTTGCTTTCTTCAAGCATTTTGAAATCTTTGTCTTCAATATATGGATGAATCATAACTATGCCGTCTACACGTCTGTCGATAAGTTGGTGCAGATAACGACGCTCTTTGTCGATATCGTTTTCGGCATTGCACATGAGGATAATATATCCCTTGCTGTGAGCGACATCCTCCACTCCTCTTGCAACTTCTATAGGTGCCGGATTTAATATATTGGGCACCATAAGAGCAATTGAACCTGTTTTGTTGAAGTTGAGCCCTCTGGCAAACCAGTTTGGGGTATATTCTTCTTCTTTGATTATGGCTTCGATTCTTTTGCGTGTTGCTTCTGCTACGGTCTCAGGATGGTTCATGACTCTTGATACTGTAGCTACTGAAACACCTGCCTTATCGGCTATATGACGGATATTCATACTCATCCCTCCAGGAGATCCGGATCGTGAAAATCCGAGCCTCTTGTTATCTTAAGATTATATTTGACAGCAAGTGATACAAACCGCTGTGCTTCTTCATCTGTATGTTTTGGATAGTAACATTCTATTCCTTCAATCCCCTGTTTTTTGAGTCCTGCAATAAGCATATCCATATTGGCAAAAAACTCATCAGAGCCTTTATCTCCGAGTCCTCTTGCAACTCCCGGATGCGCAATCACAGGAATACCCCCTGCTCCTTTGATAAGCCCAATCGCCTCATCTGTGGTTATGACTTCTTTTTTGATGGCACGAAGCCTCTCGGATTTGAATACTTTTTCGGTAAAAGCTTCTTTGACATCACATATATATCCTTTGTTTACAAGTGCTCTTGCAAAAATAGGCTTGCCTATAAAATCCTGACCCTCTCTCATTTCAAGGTCTGCTTCTGTCAGAGGATATCCCATATCAGATAATTCTCTGATAATCCTGTCATTTCGGTTTTCCCGCCATATTCTGATATCTTCAATCCTGTCAAGCATAGGTTTGTTAGCTATATCTATATAATATCCCAGAATATGCAGTCCTATGTTTTCTTTTGCGGTCCTTGTGGAAAGCTCAATTCCCGGTACAACTTCGATTCCAAGCCTTTGTCCTGTAAGGAGTGCTTCCGGAACACCGCCCACACCATCATGATCTGTTATAGCTATGCTTTCATATCCCTGGTTTTTGAATCTTGTGACAACCTCCTCAGGAGACAGTCTGCCATCTGAATAATACGTATGAATATGATAATCTACATTTTGCTGTCTGTTAAACATCATACCAGCAACAGCTCCTTTTTGAGCTCTGCAAAGGATGCATCGCCTTTCACTGTCCTGACTATTTCAAGAGCAAATTCCATTGCCGTGCCAGGACCCTGTGATGTAATTATATTTCCATCAGTCTGAACACGTGCAGAAGAGACTTTTGCGTCTCTAAGATATTCTTCCATACCGGGATATATAACGGCTTTTTTGCCTGAAAGAATCCCGCAACGCGCAAAAACCATGGGAGCTGCACATATTGCGGCAAGGCCTTTGCCTGATTTGTTAAATGATTTTATCACCGATGCAAGCCCTTCATGCTCTGCCATGTGAAGTGTCCCCGGCATCCCTCCGGGTAAAACAATCATATCGCATTTGTCATAATCGGCATTTCCAAAGGTCGTGTCTGTTTCAATGGTAATTCCATGAGCACCTGTTACTTCTGTTTTGCCTGTGATAGAAACAGAAACAGCATCAATGCTGCTTCTTCTCAACAAGTCAAGGATTGTAACAAATTCGATTTCTTCTGTGCCTTCTGCAAAATGAACATATATCATCTGAAATATCTCCTCTCGTTAAATATATCTCTCGATTTGGTATAAAGCCATGTTATATACATAACAGCAAGTGATACAAGTATGCAGCCTGCAGTAATAACAGCCGCTGCTGTTTTTAGTATACCGCTTCCGAATATCTGCGAAAGTACAGCTTCCTGCTGTAGTCCAAGCACTGTATGGTTTATACATGCTGTAACAGGAGGTATGAAGCCATATATACAAACTGCAAATATCATCCCAAGCATCAAAGCCATGGCCCATAAAAATTTCCTGCGATAAAGTGCTTTTGTCTTATATCCTGATTTTACAAGTAGTATGAATATAAAAACAGCCACCATAAAGCTTATAATCCCAAGTACTGCAGCAATGTTGTCAAGCAGCTTCACCTTGTCAAGAATGCTGTAATCCGCGTCAGTAAATGTTACAGCTTTGCTTATATAGTAATCATAAAGCTCATCAGATTTGTTTACTGCATAAAAGCTGTCTGTATTGCCTTTCATGTATGATGAAATCTGCTGTGCCATTTCTTCAGGTTCTATAAATATACCCGCCTCTTCGAGAGTTTTGACAGGCAATTTCTCTCCATCAGAAAGTTCATTGCTCTCTTCGATGGTTTTGGTAAGCTTCCATTCATACATGTCAGGTGCTCTGGTTATAACGTTTACAACCAGGGAAAATATAAAAATGGGTATCAGCACTATTAAGAGCGATGCATACCATCTGCCGGGTTTCTTTTGCTGATATCCGTCAGGTACATAATACATATTCACTACTCCTAATCATCAATTCTCAATATTGTCGCACCGAGTTTACGGAATTTCTCTACGAAATTTTCGTATCCTCTTTCGATATGATAGATTTCTGCAATCTCTGTAGTCCCCTCTGCAACAAGTCCTGCAAGTACCATGGCTGCACCGGCTCTAAGGTCTGTTGATATTACCTGTGCTCCCTGAAGGGGTTTGCCGCCGTAAATTATAGCACTTCTGCCGTCTGTTTTGATGTTGGCTCCCATGCGGTTCAGCTCTGCGACATGCATAAATCTGTTTTCGAATATGTTTTCGATTACAACACTTGAGCCTTCTACTGTTGTAAGCAGTGCCATGAACGGTGATTGTATGTCCGTGGGAAATCCCGGATACGGCATTGTTTTTATGTTTGTTGCAACAAGAGGATTTACATCTCCTTTTACAAGCAGACCGTCTTCTGTTTTTTCGATTTCGACGCCGCATTCTATGAGTTTTGCTGTAATTGCTTTGACATGATCGGGCACAGCATTTTTGATAAGAATCTGACCTCTTGTGATTGCTGCTGCAACCATAAATGTGCCTGTTTCAATTCTGTCAGGTATAATTCCATGCTTGCATCCGCCAAGTTTTGTAACTCCTTCAATTTTGATGGTCTCTGTACCGGCACCTTTGACTTTTGCTCCCATTTTGTTCAGGAAATTCGCAAGGTCTACAATCTCAGGCTCCTCTGCAGCGTTTTCGATTATGGTTGTGCCTTCAGCAAGCACCGCTGCCATCATGATGTTCTCTGTAGCACCTACACTTGGAAAATCCAGATATACCGATGCTCCGTGCAATCTGTCACAGGACATTTCCACGAAAGATTCTATTTCATTGTTTACTATCGTAGCGCCCATTGCCTGGAATCCCTTGAGATGAAGCTCGATAGGTCTTGCACCTATCGTACATCCACCGGGCATATATACTTTTGCATGGCCTGTCCTTGTCAATAGCGGGCCCGCCACAAGAAATGAGGCTCTCATTTTTTTGACAAGATCAAAAGGCGCCTCACATGTGTTGATTTTGGGTGTATATATATTCAAAATGTTTGTATCTGCCCTTTTGATAATTGCACCAATATGGGTAAGAAGCTCAGTCAGGACATCCACATCCCTCAGTGCGGGCACATCAAACAATGTGCATTCTTCTTCTGCAAGAAGTGTTGCCGCCATTATGGGCAAAACAGCATTCTTTGCTCCGCTTATTTCAACCTCTCCGTTTAAAGGATTGCTTTTTTGTACAAGATATTTAGCCAATGTTTTCCTCCAGAATATTGTTATCCTTTATAGTATATCATTTTTTTCCCGTTTTTCAACGGCAGATATGCGGCAAATTGTGAGGCGGAACAACCAAAGGAAAAAAACAGGCCTGCTTTTAAAAGCAGGCCTGAAACATTAGAATTTCTTCATCTCATCTATACAAGCTTGGCATACATTTTTGTCATGTATTCTGTGTACGTCATCTCCGCTTCCACAGAAGATGCATGCAGGCTGGTATTTCTTTAATATGATCTGATCTTCATGAACATAAATTTCAAGAGGATCTTTCACCTCAATATCCAATGTTCTTCTCAGTTCGATAGGAAGTACAATTCTTCCCAGTTCATCAACTTTTCTTACAATACCTGTAGCTTTCATGATTTTCTCCTTTCTGTTTAACCAGTATTATTATGCTGCGTTATCATTCTTTTTGAACATTCCCTTAACAGTTGCAATAGAATTAATAATAACGCTTACAGCGTTTACTGCATTTTGATTACCTTTGAGTGTCTCAGAAATGTTTGCAACTGATTCTGACACGACTCCTATGATATTATCAACCTCTTTAGTCTTGTCAGACACTGCTGAAGATACCACATTAACATCTTTGAGTATGCTATTGAGACTTTTGAGTGACTTGGCAAGTCTGACTGCTACTACACATAATATTACAAGTAGCACTATGCCTGCGAGTACCAAAAGAAAGTGACCTGCACTTTCAAGGTTCAGTGTAATCTGCATAACAAAACCTCCTTAAATCCGTCCTGCCCCTATTATGTAACGAGTGGAAAATAATTGCAACCCCTTTTTTGAAAAAAATTAAATTTATTTTCAAAAAATTTCTCTCCGCAACTCAAATCGCATTCTTTCGCTCGTAAATCAGCTCTATTTCGTCCGTATATGTGCCATCTTCATTGTAAACATACAGGTTTTTTAATATTCGAAGTTCCCTGCCGGCATTTTTGATACAATGTACAAGCATTAAGTTTGCCGGCTCTCCCTCTTTGGGGCAGACAAATCTCAATGTTTTTGGTTCCAAACTGTGTTTTCTTGCATAATATATAACATCTGCAAGCCTTGAAGGTCTGTGAACCATAAAAAACTCTCCGTGGCCTTCAAGCAAAAACGCAGCGGCCGCTATAAAATCTTCTATGCCGGCATATATCTCATGCCTTGCTATGGCTTTGGCATTTGTGCTGCTGACAATGGCGCTTCCCGATTCCATATATGGCGGGTTTGATGTAACAGTATCAAAGCAGCCTTTGAGGCTGTCATCCAGTTCCTTTACATTGCAACATACCATAGTGAGCCTGTCCTCAAGGTTGTTTATTTCTATATTTCTGACTGCCCTGTCATACGAGTCCTGCTGTATTTCCACTCCACAAATCTTTGCTGCTGATGTTTTGTGACTCAGTATCAACGGTACGATACCGGTTCCTGTGCCAAGATCTATAATTGATGATTTTTTTTTGGCAATTTCTGATGCAAAGTCGGCAAGCAAAACAGCATCTATACCATAGCAGAAATCCTGCGGTTTTTGAATCAGTCTAAGGCTCCCAAAGCCTGTTTCATCAATTCTCTCGTCTTCTTTGATAATCATAACTAATCCTTGATGAGTTCCTTGATTTCAGCTAAGGTTTCAGCATCCATATCTTCATCAAGCACATCCGTGTTGCGTTTTTTCCGGTTTCCAAGCCGTTTGATTTCCTCTTTGGAAAAAACATATACATCATTGCTAAGTTTTTCTTCTTTGTCTTCTGAGGCTTCTTCCTCAACAAGTCTTACCTTTATTTTGTTTTCAAGTATGCTTGTGTCAACAACGACTGCGATTCCTTCTTTGGTGCGTATTCTCTCACCTATATCCGGAATGCCTTTTTTCATTTCACTGTAAACATCATTTTCGTATTTGAGGCAGCACATAAGTCTGCCGCATACTCCTGATATTTTGGTAGGATTGAGTGACAGGTTTTGCATCTTTGCCATTTTGATCGATACCGGATGAAAATCCGAAAGCCAGCTTGCACAGCAAAGGTCCTTGCCGCAACAGCCTATGCCTCCAAGCATTTTGGCCACATCTCTGACTCCTATCTGCCGCAGCTCTATTCTCATCTTGAATACACCTGCAAGATCCTTTACCAGTTCTCTAAAATCGACCCTGCCATCTGCTGTGAAATAAAATATGACTTTACTGCTGTCAAAAGTATATTCCACATCCACAAGCTTCATATCGAGTTTATGTTTTTCGACTTTTTCCTGACAAATTCTAAGTGCTTTTTCTTTTTTGGCGAGGTTTTCTTCGTGTTTTTTGCAATCCTTCTGGTCTGCAATCCTTATAACCTGCTTGAGAGGTGTCACTATTTCTTTTTCTGAAACCTCCACTATACCGCTTGATGCCGTGCCGAATTCTGTTCCCCTGGCGGTTTCAACGATAAGATTGTCCTCTTCATGTATATCAAAATCTCCCGGGTCAAAATAATAGACCTTACCGGCATTTCTGAACTTGACACCAACTACTTTTACCATTATCTATCCTCCGATTTTAATTGTCATTTCTTTTAGGGCATATGAAACATTCAAGCCTCTCTGGATTTTAAGTTTGGCTTCTTCTATTGCCATAACACTACTGTAAATACTACTGTTGCTGTATTTCGTACTTCCCTTCAGAATACAGTCACTATATATTTTTTCGAGGCAGTCCAAAACAGCCATCAGATCATTTTTGTCTTTTGCGAGTTTTTCGACATATGTTTTAAGAATATAAAACGGTTCCTCTTCATATATCATTTTTTCAAGCTTTACCGCCTTGTTCAAAATCTTTTGTTCAACCTGAGTATTTGTATTTTCAAGTCTGTAAATCACGCATCTTGATAATATTGTCGGCAAAAAATTCTCTATATTGTCCGCAAGCAAAACAATCACAGTTCCCTCATGAGGCTCCTCTAAGGTTTTGAGCAGTCTGTTTTGAGCTCGTGTTGTCATAGCATCCGCATTCTGAATAACTGCTATGTTTCTGTCACCTGCAAAGGGCTTATTTTTGAGATTTGCCTGCAGGTTCTCTATATCCTCATCTCTGATGCTTTTTTCCGGGCGAACAAAAAACAAATCCTCATAGTTGCCGTTTTCTATCTTGCGGCATGTAGTGCAATTATCGCAACCGCCATTGCTGCACAGAATTGATTTCACAAAAGATATTGCAAATTCGAGCTTGTCTATGGTATAGTCGCCTTCAAAAATATATGCATGAGAAATATTTCCTTTGGATATCGCATTATTGAGTCTTTCGGCTACTCTGATGCCATATTTGTTACTTATCATCGATAAGCCTTTCCAGATATTTCTTGATTTCTCCAAAAACATCTTCAATACTACCCGATGCATCTACTCCTACAATCCTGTCTGGGTATGTTTTTTCGATCTGTTCATATCCCCAAAACACCTTTTGGTGAAAATCAAGCTTTTCGAGTTCAAGCCTGTCCTCCTGACCCGGCAGAATCCTGCCTTTGCCAACCTCAGGGTCAAGCTTCATCAGAAAAGTTATGTCAGGCATACAATCATCAACAGCATATCTGTTAATGATTGTCACAGTATCTCCAAGGCCTCTGCCATATCCCTGATACGCAATAGAGGAATCTACAAATCTGTCACATATCACAGTAATGCCTTTTGCCAATGCAGGCTTTATGACCTGCTGTACATGCTGTGCTCTGGAAGCCGCATAAAGCATGGCTTCTGTAACAGGATGCATTTCAGAGTTTTCTCTGTCAAGAATAATTTCTCTGATTTTTTCTCCGATGGCACTTCCTCCCGGCTCTCTGGTAAGCAGTACATTCATGCCTTTTGCTTCAAGGAATTCTTTTGCTTTGTTTATCTGTGTGGATTTGCCGGACCCGTCTCCGCCTTCAAAGGTAATGAATAAGCTCTTTTTCATCATTTCACCCGCCTGGATTTGCCAATAACTTCGTCCATTGATTTGGTAAAAAGGACAAGAGCCAGATATCCCACAGGGATGCAAAGCATTATTGCAAGCAATATTCTAAAAAATATCATAACACTCCTCCTTTGAATCCAATCTGCATGGTATCTGCATTTTCACAGAACCAATGCAATTATCATACCACAAAATAGAAAAAAAATCCACTCCAAAAAACACAACCCTCTCATTGTCATTTTGAACCTGAATGCATATATTTGGGGCAAAGCCCGCGGCACATGAAACAGGGCCTGCCTCACCGGTGTTCTGCACCGAAGCGACAAGCCCTTTTTTGTTATTGCTTTTATTCGTTTTCAAGTCTTTTCTGGAATATTATTCTCTCTTCACTGAGAGGGTCGTTTTCGATAGTCCAGTGTTCATTTTCTGCCGTATTATTTATAATCATGGTAGCTCTTGTATCTTTGTCATACTCCGGCCATTCCGGTTCACCTTCAACTGATGGCACACCTGTCTTTGCAAAGCTTACCCATGCCTCCTGCACTTTCTTTGCAAGGTTTGCATCAGGATTTTCTCCTGTAAATGCTGTCTCCTGGAGGTTATTGAATACATATGCCAGATCTACCGCATGGCATGCACCGTAATCCTCAATATTTGATGGGTGCTTCCAGTAATACATGTATGTTGCTCCCGCATGATTCTCAGCTTCTGTAATTGCAGGTATTCTGAAATATGTCTCGTTAATATATTCTACACTCTGCCATATTTTTTCTTTGATACCACGCTTTTCGAGCAGCTCTTTGAAGTATGCCATGTCTTCATCTTTGTCACTGCCTTCACCTATGAGACTGTCTAACAGATCTTCATAACTGTAATAGAAAATCTGGTAGTCTTCTTCTGTAGGAAGTGCGTCCGGTTCATCTTTGCCTGTCATTTCTCCCAGCCAGTAATTGTACTCGTTTTCATTTGTTCCTGTCATATATATGATGTCTTTTGCCGGACTTTCGCTATACGCCTCGCAAAGTTCTGATACTGTTTCAGGAAGCACCTCGCCGTCGCGCATAGGATAGTTATATACTCCACCGTAAATTCCGGCTTCTTCGTCTTCATAGTTGAGGGTGTATTCTACAAGCTCATTGATTTCATCCTCTGAAAGTGCCATAAGGTCATCCATATCCTCGGCTCCGGTTTTTTCCATTATGATATCTGTGAGAGTCTGGCACTCTTCTTTGCTGCTTGTAAGATATACAGATCCGCTCTGTGCTATAACTTTGTCAAACAGGCCTTCTGCTTCTTCCATCAGAGGAAGCAGTGAAACCTGTGCTCCTCCTGCAGATTCTCCAAAGATAGTCACATTATCAGGGTCACCTCCAAACTCTGTAATGTTCTCCTGAATCCATTCAAGGGCTCTGATGTTGTCATACAGCCCAAGCCATGGTGCATCAGGGAATTCCTCTCCTCCGGGAACTGATGAGAAATCAATAAATCCCATCATATTAACACGGTAATTTACAGTTACAAGAATCACATCATCTCCGTTGGCCTCTGCAAAGTTCTGTCCATCATACAACGGGTCACTGCTTCCGCCCCAGCCATGAGCTCCTCCGTGTATAAATACCATGACAGGTTTCTTGGCATCAGTCTCATTAGCTGCTTTGGTCCAGATGTTAAGTGTCAGGCAGTCTTCACTCTTCTCATTAAAAGAAGCTGCTTCTGAATGCCATACTGTCTGAAGTGCGGCATATCCGTACTCAGTCGCATCAACATCCTCTGTGCTTGGGTCCGGCGCTTCAGGTTTTTTCCAGCGTAAATCTCCCACAGGTGCTTTTGCAAACGGTACGCCCTTAAACGACGCCACATCGTTTTCCATTACACCTATCATGTTTCCGTTTTGGGTCATAACCTCAACGTTTTCTACGCTACTGCTGTCATCGCCGCTGTTTCCGCAGCCTGTCAGAGCCATAGCTCCAAACAGCATCAGCATGATTGCTAAAACAATAACTTTTTTCATTTTCTCCTCCTTTTTAAACACATAGTAATAACTTTATTATTCCAACTCCATTTCTGGAGGGAGTTTTCGGAATCCTTTTGTTTGTATTGCAAGAATTATTATTCCAATTCCCAGCCATATAAGGCCTACTGTTTTGGCAGTAGATGACATATTAAACCACAAGAATGCGCATACAAGCATGCCAATCATTGGCAAAATGCCATACATAAATACGGCTTTTGCACCACGTTCTTTCTTTTTTCTGAAGAAATAGAATGGAACCGATATGTTTACGAGTATAAATCCGCTTAATGCTCCAAAGCTTACAAGCTCGACTCCCGCTGTCAGATTGTCCACAAAGAATACTGCAGTAAGCCCTACTGCTCCCACGATTATCAGGTTGATTATAGGCACGCCTCTCTTGGCATTCATTCTTCCGAAAACTTTCTTCGGCAATATGTTATCTCTACCCATATTGTACAAAACTCTGACAACCGCTGCCTGCCCTGTAAGTGCACAGGCTATACTTCCGATATTATCTGCAACAAAGAATGCCACATCAAGGTGAGGTATTACTTTGATTTTTGCCAGCATTTCAAATATGGCCGTATCTTTATCAGTAAAGTTTTGCCAGCCAACCGGCCATACAACCTGAGTCAGGTATGCTATTACAGTAAATACAAGTCCTGCTCCAAGACATACCAGAACAATGGCTCTTGGTATATCCCGTTTTGGATTTTTGGCTTCTTCAGACAGAGTTGTTACTGCATCAAAACCCAGAAATGATACGCATATGATTGCCGCAGGATACAAAATGATTTTGGCTTCAAAATATTCCGAGTTATATATTGCATCCACATTGAACAAACCTTTTCCTGTATTGTCTATGCCGCCATTAAGCGCAGTTATCACTGCTGCAACTATGAATACTGCCATAAGCAGAAGCTGCGCACCGACTATAATTGTATCGGCCCTGGCTGTACTGCTTACACCCATAGCGTTGATTACAAAGCACAGCAGCACAAGTATCACAACCCATGCCCATGCAGGTACCATAGGCAGATAAAGCTCCATATAAAGCGCCACGCACAAGAAACATATCATTGGCAAAAGCAGATAATCAAGCAGCATTACCCAGCCTGCAATAAATCCGAAATGAGGATTTAAAGACTGCTGCACATACAGATACGCAGAGCCTGATTTCTGAAATTCTTTTGACATATTCGCATAGCTTAATGCTGTAAAAAACATAACTATGGTGGTTACAAAGAAACATGTAGGATACATTCCCTTTGATGCAACGGATACTGGCCCATAGTAATTGAAAACAACTGTAGGTGCCAGGTATGCAAGTCCGAAAACCAGCATTGAACCAAGTCCCAATACTTTTTTAAATTCACCGTTTCCGGTTTCATTTCCTTTATTCATTTCTGTCTCCTCTCTTGTACTTATCAATACTTCCTTTTACGACTTTACCGTTTACTATAACTGCTTCCGGCATCGTCTCATGTATTTTGTAAGGATCAATTTCAAATATATTCTGATCAAGTATTGCCATATCTGCACATTTGCCTTTTTTGATAGAGCCGATTTCACTGTCAAGTCTCAATGCATATGCGGAATTAATGGTATATCCTCTGAGAAGCTCTTCTATTGTAAGCCGTTCTTCCTTTGGCGGAAATATTTCGGCAGTTTTGCCTCCGTCATTTATTTCCTGCCTGGTATGTCCTGTCTCTATCCCAAGGTAAGGATTCCAGCGATCAAGAAGCGCCAGTGACACCTCATCTGATGAAAAAGTCACGATTGCGCCGCTTTTCATCATGCTTTTGGCGCGAAACAGATTGTTGGCTCTTTTTGCACCAAGCAGCTCCGTTGTAGCCTCAATTCCCGCGTAGTCATTGCCTCCATGCCAGTGGGGTGTGAAGTTGCCCACAACTCCAAGCTCCTTAAATCTTGGTATATCCTCATCTCTCTGAGTTTCCAGATGTGCAAGGCTCACAATTATATCAAATGATTCTTCACTTTTGATTTTTTCAACGCAGTCGAGTATCATTCTGCTTGCGCCTTCTCCCACAGTATGTGCATGAAAGTCTATTTTTTCTCTGTTGAGTTCTTTTAACAGTTTGCAAAGGGCCTGCTCATCAAGCATTGTCCCACCTGTGGTATCCTCATCATTATACGGAGTCACAAGCTTTGCCGTATGTATTCTGTGCGTGCCGTCAAACATTATTTTTACTGTCTTGAACTTGATATGCTCGGTTTCATAAAGCGACCTGTATCGCTTGAATTCTGCCACAGCGTTCTCTGCTTTTGACGGCTCCGTTATTATATATGTGGCCTCATATCTTATCGGCAGTGCACCTTCCCTATCCATCTTTGCAAGCAGTTTGTAGGTTTTCTCTTCGTTGAAGTAATTGCCCGCATCATAAATAGTTGTAACACCTCTTTCGAGAAGATAATTCATTATTCTAAGCATACCTTCCCGCATTTCTTTTTTGGGTTTGCTTCCTGAAAGCTTAAGTATTGGAAGCAGAGTCATCTCCTTAAGACAGCCTGTCAGTCTGCCGTCTCTGTCTCTTTCATAGTAGCTGTAGCCTGGAGCTAAATCCGGAGTATCATCATTTATCTTCAGAAGCTTCAGGGCTGCTGAATTAAGCCATGCGCTGTGGCATTCTTTGTCAAGAAGTATCACAGGCCTTCTTTTGACGATTTTATCGATTTCGGATTTATTTAATCCCTCTTTGCCAAGAACTTCCACCTGGCCGAAAAACATACAATAATATAACCTGAACGGATGTTTTTTTGCATAGGTTTTCAGACTTTCTAAAACCTCCTGCTTTGACTTACAGTCCCATACGGGCATATCATCATCATCTCCTGTCATTACGCTTAAACCGATATGCGTATGAGCATCTATCATGCCCGGAATAACAAGCCTGCCGCCAAGGTCATAAATATTGTCACCCTCGCGAACATCAATTTCTTCTTTTTTTCCTACAAAACTGAACCTGCCGTTTTGTACTATTGCAGCTTCTGCCCATGGATTTTTGCTGTCTGATGTATATATATTTGCATTGGTAAAAATATCTCTCATAAGATGTCTTCCCTCCTGTTCTCTTAATTTTATATTATTCGCAAAATTAAAACTATTGACATTTGTCGTCTTTTATTCTCCGGAAAATTTAATTTTGACAACACTTTTGAGTCAGTATATACTGATTACATCAAACAGAGCGTGGTGAGATATATGTTTATTGAGAACAAAACAGTAAATTACACAGACAATATGCCTGTCCATATAGATTTCTGCAGTATCAGACACTGCATCCCACATTATCACATATCGGATCTTGAAATCGTATATTGTCTCAAAGGGAATGTTGAGGTAACTTCGGGTTATGAAAAAATATCTCTGAGCAAAGGACAGCTTTTTACAACAAACTGCAGAGAAATACACTATATACACAGTGCTGATGACAATATGCTGATGGTGATTCATCTGGATTTAAAAAATCTGTCATGGGACTGGGATGATTTGAAATATATATTATTTGTGCTTGAAAACCATGATGGCAGCACGAAGTGTTCTCCTGTATTGGGAAAAATTTCAGACATGATGCTTGCCTGCGCGGTTCTTTTTACTGAATCTCCATGCAGCACAAAGCTCAAAAGTATTGCAGATTCCATGGCAGACATGCTCTGCAGATATTTTTCATACATGGATTATATCAATGACTACGAGCCGGTATCGGATTCTGTCAGACAGATGCATTTCAAGCTTTCTCAATATATAGGGAACAACTATAGCCGCAAGGTATCAATATCGGATTTTTCCCAGTCAAACTATATGGACAAATCGCATATTTCATATCTCATCAAAAGCACTGTTCACAGAAGCTTCAGCGGAAGCCTTAACTATGTACGCTGCATCCATGCAGAGTTCCTGCTTCTTTCGACAAGCAAGCCAAACGAAGAGATTTCACAGCTGTGCGGATTTTCAGATGTTAAATATTTTTATGCGAAATTCAAAGAATGGTACGGCAAAACACCGGCTGTTTACCGCAAAGAATTCGAAAGGTATATGTCTGAAGCAGAAGATGTGAATGTGTTTGCTCCAGACGAAATGAACGGGTTTATGCAGGAATATTTTTGTGAATACCACAAAAACAGGACCATAGCAGAATGCACCAGGGCTAATCTCTAAGGCATCCGATGGGTACGACAAAAATACCATCCTCTCTTTGATATGCCGCACTCCCAAGACCAACGATCACACCCATTACTTTTGGAGGCTCAATCATATGGGACTCCAGTTTCCTTTTGATTTTTAACAGGCTCCGGGCAGCTTCGTCAATTTTGTCTGAACCAAGCTTTATTTCGAAGGCGCACCACTCACCGTTGTCAAGTTCAACAACAGCATCAATTTCATTGCTATCATAATCTCTGTAATGATAAAGCTTTGCACCGAAACTCTCTGCATATGTCCTGAGATCTCTCTCACACACAGCTTCAAACATAAATTCGAAAGTGTTCAAATCATTTATGAGCTTTTCAGGCGTCAAATCAAGGAGTGCGCATGCCAGGGAGGGATCCGCCAGATGCCTTTTGACCTGCTGTTTTACTCTGAGTGATGATCTTGTTTCAGGAGCATATGGTTCCTGATCCTCAATCATAAACATTCTTTTCAGGCTTCCAAGATAATTGTTTATGGTTTCTCTACTTATGCCTGTATCTTCTAACCCTTTAATATCTTTTTCCAAAGTTGCAATACCTGCAAGGCTGCTTTCATTTCTTGCCAGGGATCTGAGTAGTTTTTCGACCTTTTGAGGGTTAAATTTCAGTTCTTCATTTTTGTATATATCCTCTTCAAGGAAGGCTTTAATATATTCTCTTGGAACAAGATAAGCAAATTCTGCATCGTATCCTACAGCTCTCGGCCACCCACCCCTTACAATTATTTCTGCCATTTTTTTTAATGATATGCTATGAGTCAGCACAGGCTTCATATGCCCTTCGCAAAGTTCCTGCAGTGATACCTCTCCCGTAGACTCTCCTGATTCAAAAAGAGACATGGGGCGCATGTGAAGTTTGGCTATTCTACCTATCCCGCTATGCATCACTCCTTTATTTTGTGGGGTAGATGATCCTGTAAGTATAAATTGTCCGTTATTTGAAGATTGATCTACTCTATATCTGACAGCATCCCATATTGAAGGAACTTCCTGCCATTCATCTATAAGGCGGGGCGTTTCTCCTTCCAACACATACTCTACTGCAGTTTCTGCAAGGCGTCTGTTTTGAAAATTGTCTTTTGGATCTCCCACGAAAAAACAACTGTTGCTGTGATATTCAGAAGTCCATGTCTTACCACACCATTTTGGTCCTTCTATGCATACTGCTCCAAATACTTTTAAGTATTTTTCGACGGTCTTATCTATTATTCTCGGCAAATATCCATCCCGTTTCATCACAAGCCTCCCTATATATGATTTTTCTCTGCATTTTCAATATATATCACTTTGCATTTTTTTGATGCCTGACTTTGCATTATTTTGAGCTTGCACTTTACAAAATTACCGGAGCAAGGTATATTCTCACTCCGGCAATTATTTTACCATGATATTTACAGTTTCTCTATCTCCTCTACAGACATACCAGACACCTTGACTATAGTATTTACATCAATGCCCTCATTCTTCATAGCCCTCGCCATCTCAAGTTCTCTTTCAGCTCTGCCAGATGCTTCGCCTTCTGCTATACCTTCCTTCCTTGCTTCAGATATTCTCGTATTGTGTCTCCATTCGTATTTATCTC
>CAZDQV010000036.1:0-18745 GCA_964507795.1 uncultured Oscillospiraceae bacterium
CAGTTTGGCTGTGGTAAGGGTGAAATGGTGAGGTAAGAGCTCACCGGCAGTATGGTAACATGCTGGCCGTGTAAACCCCATTCGGAGCAAGACCAAAAGTGGGCTCAAAAAGCGGCTGCCCGTCGCTGCCCAGGTTGGTGGGTCGCTTGAGCCTGCTGGTGACAGCAGGCCTAGATAGATGATTGTCTGATACAGAACCCGGCTTACAGCCTGCCCGGACATATTTCAAAAAATCGGATATAAATGTAAAATATTTCATTCAAAAAACAGCTTGAAATATGATGTGAAATATAGTATAATGTTTGATGTTCGCTGGGTGTAAGTCCGTAAGCTCAGACAGAAGTTGAGAACTGTTTGGGAACCGGCAGGCAGCAGGAATATGAGAATATGCGAAAGCTTTAGCAATATTTAAGGAGGCACAGACAATGTCAAGAAAATGCGAAATCTGCGGTAAAGGTCAGGTATCAGGAAACAGAGTATCACACTCAATGAGACATACAAGAAGAAAATGGAATGCAAACATTCAGACTGTAAGAGTTGTAGACGAAAAAGGCACAGTAAGAAGAGCCAATGTTTGCACAAGATGCATGAGATCAGGCAAAGTAAACCGTGCATAGTTCAATATGAATTCAAACCTGTCATTTGTATTTCTGGCAGGTTTTTTGTTATGCAAAATAATTACAAAGAGATAAAAATGTCTGCGAATTTTAGAAAAATGAGAAGATCAAAACAGGAATTAAACAGAGATGAATCTGTTGATATCCTGAGAAGAACCACATCAGGAGTTTTAGGCCTTGCAGGAGATTGTGAATATCCCGATACTGTACCCATGAGTTATGTATATGACAACTGCAAAATATATTTTCACAGCAGTAAAACAGGTCATAAAGTAAGCATTTGTAAAAACGAAGAAACAATGCGATATGCAATGAATCTGCTTGCAAAAAAATATGCTCCTTATGATACTGCTCAAAACAGGGAAGCTGCTATAGAAAGAGAATTCAACCAGCTTGCTGTAGTAGTAATGGAAATCGAGCATATGACAGGCAAAGAAGCAATTGAACTTACCCAAAAGGACTAAATGATATTTACTGAAAGTTTGTTTATCGGGCAGTGTTTTGTTTGACATTTGCTACGGAGCGTGTATACTATGATAGTATGCGGCAGGTTAATAGCCATATGTGTTATAGCTGAGCCATAAAACTTAATATTATTTGCAATTTATTCCGAAGACTCCAGACTTTTATGTGTGCGTGGGTATCAGAGCAGAAGAAACAGTTGAACCTGCAGAGCATAAATTATGGATGTGATGCCGGTATTGTTTTGGCATCCTCGGAATTTTTTATGGTATCTTGCAGGAAGGAGAAAAAATTTATGAGCGATAGGCAGCTTACAGCAAGAGGCATGATTATCGGTGGAGCAGGCTCTGTAATTATTACAATGAGCTCTATGTTCATAGCTCTGAAATTAAGCTCATTGCCCTGGCCGATCATGTTCGTGGCACTGGTTTCAATGTTTGCATTAAAAGCGTGTGGCAACACCAATCTGAATGAGATCAATGTGACGCACACAGCCATGTCAGCAGGCGGCATGGTGGCAGGAGGACTGGCGTTTACTGTTCCGGGAATCTGGATGCTGGATCCTGATGCAGAAGTAAATCCGGTTATATTAGTTATAATTACGTTTGCAGGTGTGACACTGGGTCTTATATTCACAGCACTGATCAGAAAGTATTTTGTTGTGGACAGAGATTCTGAAATCACATATCCCATGGGAGTTGCGGCAGCGCAGACCCTGCAGGTTGGAGATAAGGGAGGCAAAAAAGCCGCCATGCTGTTTATAAGTATGGGGGCTGCTGCGGTATTTACTTTTATCAGAGACTGGCTTGGCAAAATACCTGCTGTTTTATGGAATAACAAAATGACGAGTTTCGGCTCATCCGGGGGTATATGGCTTTCACCGATGCTTGTGGCAGTAGGCTATATTATAGGACCTGTTGCAATAGGTGTATGGTTTTTGGGAGCCATAATAGGAGATTTCGGAATACTTATAGCAGGACAGAGCTTTGGCTGGTTTGACGCAGCGCTTGCATCAAATATCAAATCATCACTGGGCATAGGGCTTATGGTGGGCACAGGAATAGGCATTATAGTCAAAGGCATACTGCCGAAGGCAAAGGAAATATTTGGAGCATTATTTAACAAAAACAACCTGGGAGACAGCATCATTTCGATGAGATGGGCGCCGATAGCAGCTGCTGTAATCGTGGCACTTCTTGCAACGGTATGTCATTTGGGCATAATACCGTCACTAATTGTGATATTAGGCGCATGGCTTACAACCTCGATGTCGGCACAATGCGTGGGGCAGTCAGGTATAAACCCGATGGAGATATTCGGCATAATAATACTGCTTGCGGCAAAAGCTGTCTCTTCAATAGGCCAGACGGAGGCATTTTATGTTGCGGCGGTAATTGCAGTTGCCTGCGGCCTTGTGGGAGATGTAATGAACGATTTCAAATCAGGCTATATACTCAAAACAGATCCCAAAAAACAGTGGATTGCCGAATGTATAGGGGGTTATATAGGTGCGGTAGTATCTGTTATAGTGCTGCTTGTAATTCTTAAAGCATACGGTGCGGAAGCCTTTGGAGGAGAGATGTTTCCGGCAGCGCAGGCCGGAGCTGTTGCAGCTATGGTAGGCGGAATTTCCAATGTACCGGCATTTGTGACGGGACTTGTTCTTGCTGTGATTCTCTACTGTTTCAACCTGCCTGTAATGACGCTGGGACTTGGTGTTTATCTGCCGTTTTATCTGTCAGCGACAGCATTTGTCGGTGGTCTCATCAGATTTATAACTGACAGAGTGATTCCTTCATTTGAGGAGAAAGGGACAGGTTCGATAATTGCGGCAGGACTTTTGGGCGGAGAAGCCATTACAGGCGTTATAATTGCCCTTATAATTGCCGTACAGATAATGGCATAGGAGGACTGGATATGAGAGAAATCAGTATATCAGACATAACAGATTTCAAAATAGGAAATGCTCAGGATGAGCAGAGAGGCACAGGCTGCACCGTTATAATATGCGAAAAAGGAGCGGTGGCAGGTGTTGATGTCAGAGGCGGAGGCCCCGCTACAAGAGAAACAGATCTTTTAAGACCCGAAAACATGGTGCAGGCAATAAACGCTGTAACCATAAGCGGCGGAAGTGCGTTTGGACTTGAGGCTGCAGACGGGGTAATGCAGTATCTGAGAGAAAAAAACATAGGATTTGAAACAGGCTTCGGAGTGGTGCCCATAGTATGCGGAGCAGCGTTGTTTGACCTTGTGTCGGGAGATAAAGATGCATATCCGGACAAACAGATGGGATATGCGGCCTCTGAAGCTGCCGGCAGAGGTATTCTGAAACAGGGAAACTTCGGGGCAGGTACAGGTGCCACTGTAGGCAAACTGATGGGAACAGAGCGACTTACCAAAAGCGGTCTGGGTGCATATGCAGTGGCAGCTGACGAACTTCAGATAGGGGCTGTTGTTGCAGTCAACGCACTCGGAGATGTGTTTGATACAGACACTGGCAGACAGCTTGCAGGACTTCTCAGTGAGGACAAAACCTGTTTTGTTTCTACGGAGCAGGCAATGTTTGATAAAATCAATACAGGTAGAGATGTGTTTAAGGGTAACACAACTATTGGTTGCATTGTAACCAATGCAGACATAAATAAATCGCAGTGCTGCAAAATAGCATCAATAACCCATGACGGATTCGCAAGAGCCATCAGGCCTGTTCATTCGTCTGCAGACGGTGACAGCATATTCGTAATGGCATCAGGCAAAGTTGCCGCTGATTTTGATACTATAGGAGCCTTATCTGCTTATGTGATGAGCAAAGCAATCAGAAACGCAGTGATTAATGCTGAAGCTGCCTATGGATATAAATGTGCAAGGGATTTTGAAAAATGATAGATAAGACAGGAATATATGCAATTCTCAAATCAGAGAATATCCCGTACAGAAATTATGATCATATACCTGTATATACGGTTGATGAGGCAAATAGCATAGACATACCGGGCAAAGACAAATGCCTCAAAAACCTTTTTCTCAAGGACAAAAAAGGCAAATTCTATCTTGTAGCCCTTAACGGCAGCAAGATCATAGACCTCAAAAAGCTCAGAGAATTCCTCGGAAGCAGTCATCTGCATTTTGCGGGGGAGGACGATTTGTATGAAGTCACAGGTTTAAGGAAAGGGCATGTAACGCCTTTTGGTATATTGAACAGCAGAGGATATGATGTTACTGCTGTGTTCGATACTGCACTTGAGAATGATCTGATAGGGATTCATCCGATGCAAAATGATGCGACCTTATTCCTGAAGTTTGAGGATATGAAACGCTTGATTGAAAAAAACGGGTTCAAGGTAGTAATGTATGAGGTATAGAAGTAAAGGCAGTTTGCACAGAATCTGAAAACGAAGACTTTGCAGAGAAATCACAGAGAAATTGATAGTTTATATTTTCAAAGTGTATTGCTCTCAGATGCTTTTTGGTGTATAATCTGTTTTGTTGAAAGCGTCGAGGCATAGCTCAGTTTGGTAGAGCGTTGCGTTCGGGACGCAAAGGCCACAGGTTCGAATCCTGCTGCCTCGACCAATTTTGAATCGCCTGGAAATGTTGAAATTTCAATGTTCGCAGGCGATTGTTCTTTTTGGAAATTTACATCAACTGGAGACTAAAACTGCATTTTGATGCCTTCTATAATGCAGGCAAGATAGCTTATAGCAATGCTTGCATCAGAAAAAGAGAATACCGGTAAAGTAAATATCAATCAAAAGGGCTTGATATCAGTATTACAAATAACCTGGTAAAGGTAGTGAATGGAGTAAATACTGAGCTTGATGGTGCAATCAATGTAGCTATGGGTACATTGGAATTATCCCTTGACAGTGACAACCTTGGTCAGGCACTCGCACACGAGAAGAAAAAGGTATGAAGTCGCTGTTAGATTTGCTTGAAAAGAAAAAGCAGGCATATGGTGACGAGGTTACTGCCGATTCAGGTTACTCACAAAAGGAGTATAATAGATATGGATGGGCTGTTACAAATGGACTTCTTAGCAGGAAAGAAATGGCTGTGTTCCAAAAGTAAGTTGGAGATAAAGCAAGAGGAGATGTTTATAAAGTCTATAATGGTGCGTATATTATACCCACAGGGGAAAAAGAACTTAGAAATGTTCTAATGATGAGGAAGGCTTGGAAGAGCTGATGGTTGAGGCTGACAATACTATATATGATATGGATGAGAGTAATATATCTGATGATGAGGCAAGGGAGTTTCTTGAGACTGTTTGGACTGGAAGAGACTATGAAGATGCTACTCATGATTATATCAGAGAGGAACTCTGGAAGCTCAGAGACGACAGGAGCTGGGAGGTACGCGGGCTTGAGAAGGTTGCTGACTTCAATGAGACTATTCCTGAGATGAGCAATGTTTTGGGCATCAGTGAGAAAGTTCCAAACAGAGGTTTGTGAAAAGATAAAGAATTGACTTGCTGATAACTTGCATAGAACAGGGATATAAATGCATAGCAATTTAATATTGTCAACAGACTTTCTGAAAACAACATGGCTCAACGTTACCTTCTGTAATCGGTATATAGGATTTGTTTAACGCAGACAATATAATATATTTTACAATAATATCAAAACTTTTCTTTGGAAATATATCAAAAACCCTTTGACTTTTGGTTGTTCTTTTGCTACAATATTTGAGTATGCAAGCCGCACGGAACAGGTTTCAAAAGCTTAGGCTACCTTAACACGGCGAGACTGGATAGAGGAGGTAACAATATGTATGCAGTAATTAAGACTGGCGGTAAGCAGTATAGAGTGCAGGAAGGTGATGTTATCACTATTGAGAAACTCAATGCTAACGTTGGTGACAAAGTTGAATTTGATGAAGTTTTAGTACTTGGCGAAGGTGCTGATATCAAGGTGGGAACTCCTTTCCTTGATGGAGTTAAGGTTTTCGGTACAGTAACCGAAAACGGCAAAGGCAAAAAAGTTATAATTTTCAAGTACAAGAGCAAAAAAGACTACAGAAAGAAACAGGGACACAGACAGCCATATACTATGGTTGAGATTACAGGTCTTGGCGAAGACAAGCCTGCAAAAGCAGCCCCAGTAGCAGAGGAAGCTCCTGCAGCAGTAGCAGAAGAGCCTGCAGCAGAGGCCAAAAAACCAGCTAAATCATTAAAATCAATGAAAAAAGCAGAGTTAATCGAGTTTGCTAAAGAAAACAACATAGAAATTGACGAAAAAGCAACCAACGCTGTTATGATTGAAACAATCGAAGCGGCACTTAAATAGATTTAGAGCAAGGAGGTAAATCCATGGCAAGTAAAAAAGGTGTAGGAAGTTCCAAGAACGGTAGAGACAGTGAATCCAAACGTTTGGGAGTTAAAACAGGAGACGGTCAGTATGTAACTGCCGGCAGCATTCTGGTAAGACAGAGAGGAACAAAGTTCCATCCTGGTAACAATGTAGGTAAAGGCGGAGATGACACTTTATTCGCAATGATCGATGGAGCTGTTAAGTTCGAAAGATACGACAAATCAAGAAAAAAAGTAAGTGTATATCCAAAAGAAGCCTAATAAGCTGTTTAACCCCTGTCGTTTGTGATGGGGGTTTTTTAACATCCTGAGCAAGGAGGAATCATGTTTGTAGACAGAGCGAAAATATATATAAAGTCGGGCAAAGGCGGAGATGGTTGTGTATCATTCAGAAGAGAGCCTTTTGTCCCGGAAGGCGGACCTGACGGCGGAGATGGCGGCAGAGGCGGAGATATCATATTTCAAGCTGATTTGAGTCTCAGAACTCTAATGGACTTCAGATTCAAAAGAAAATATGAAGCCGAAAACGGGCAAAATGGCATGAAAAAAAAGAGATATGGCAAATCCGGTGAAAATCTTGTGATTAAGGTTCCTGTAGGAACAATGGTTATCGACGAGGAAACAGGAATGCTTATGGCAGACCTTGTCGAAAACGGACAATCTTTTGTTGCAGCCAAAGGTGGCAAAGGTGGTAAAGGCAATGTGCATTACACAACAAGCACAAGGCAGGCACCCAATTTTGCAGAAGCGGGAGGCGTTGCAAAAGAAAGAAATGTAATACTTGAAATGAAGCTCATAGCTGATGTGGGACTTGTGGGATTTCCCAACGTAGGTAAGTCCACAATACTTTCGGTAAGTACCAGTGCCAAACCCAAAATTGCAAATTACCACTTTACGACTATTGATCCCAATCTGGGCATAGTGCAGCTTTCAAACACCAGCTTTTGCATGGCTGACATAGCAGGTATTATTGAGGGAGCATCTAAAGGACTCGGTCTTGGTTTTAAATTCCTGAAACATATCGAGAGAACCAAAGTCCTGATTCATGTTGTAGATGTGTCCGGCTGTGAAGGCAGAGATCCGATTGAAGACTTTGACAAGATAAATGAGGAACTTAGATCATATGATGAGAGACTTCTCAAGAAACCTCAGATTGTAGCAGCCAACAAAACAGACCTTATTTCAGAAGATGACCCTTCATATATCAAATTCAAAGAATACGTCGAAGACAAAGGATACAAAGTATTCCCTGTATCTGCTCCTATCAATATGGGAATCAGGGAGCTTCTTGCAGAAGCGGCAAAGCTTCTTGCGGAAATTGAATTAAGCGGTGAGGTTGAACCTATAGAATACGAGATGTTTGACTTCGAAAGAGAAAACAATGATCCGGAATACAGAAAACTCAAAGGCTACTATGACGAAAAAGACGGAGTTTATGTACTTGAAGGCAAACAGCTTGAAAAAATATTTGATTCCACAAACTTCGAAGACTTCGGCTCTCTCAGGTATCTGTACAGATATATTGAAAAACAGGGAGGAATGGATATTCTTATGGAGCTTGGTCTTGAAGAAGGGGATACGGTCAGAATAAAGGATTTTGAATTTGAGTACTTTGAGGATTAAATTAACTTGAACAATGTATTGGTTTATGCTGATTTGTTGATAGACAATAAATCAGCATATATTTTTTTATTAAATTTAACAAAAAGTGTTGACAGATAAAAAAACAGATGATATAATCAGTGCATAGAAAAACGAAAGGAACAAACTGACAATGATGAATTTTGCTATTACATCAGCATATTTAAAAAAACAGGTAAAACGATAGTACGTCTGCTTATGAATATTTTTTCATGGGGAGACGATATTGGTTTTCCTGTGAGATGAATGTAAAGCAATTGTTTTATAACCGTCACGGGAAACACCGGGACGGTATTTTATTTTGTTAAAAAACTTAACATGGAGGTAATAGATATGATAAGAGTAGGAATTATTGGGTATGGCAATCTTGGCAGAGGAGTTGAATGTGCTGTAAACAGGGCATCAGACATGGAACTTGTGGCAGTGTTTACAAGAAGAGATCCTTCAAATGTCAGCATACTTTCCAAAGATGTAGAGGTTGTTTCGACGGACAATGTGACAGACTGGATTGGCAAAATAGATGTAATGGTATTGTGCGGAGGCAGTGCTACAGATCTTGAAACTCAGACACCTCACTTTGCACAGTACTTCAATGTTGTTGACAGCTTTGACACACATCCGAAGATTTTACAGCACTACAACGATGTAAATGAGGTTGCACTCAAGAACAATACAACAGCAGTAATATCGGCAGGCTGGGATCCGGGAATGTTCTCATTAAACAGAGTTTATGCCGATTCCGTGCTTCCTTCCGGCAACACATATACATTCTGGGGCAAAGGAGTATCACAGGGACATTCAGATGCTGTAAGAAGAATCGAAGGAGTTCTTGATGCAAGACAGTATACAATACCTGTTGAAGCTGCACTTGATGCAGTAAGAAACGGAGAAAACCCTGAATTCACAACAAGACAAAAACATACAAGATATTGCTATGTTGTTGCAGCAGATGGATATGACAGAGAAGAAATCAGAAACAAAATCGTAACAATGCCGGATTACTTTGCAGATTATGATACAACAGTTGAATTCATTACAGCAGAAGAAATGAAGCAAAACCACAGTGGCCTTGCCCATGGAGGATTTGTTATCCACAGTGGAAGCACAGGTCCGGAAGATGAAAATACAAACATTATTGAATACAGACTGAAACTGGATTCAAACCCTGAGTTCACAGGTTCAGTGCTCACTGCCGTTGCAAGAGCCGTATACAAAATGAACAGCGAAGGACAGACAGGATGCAGGACAATGCTTGATATACCGCCGGCATACCTTTCAACCAAAAAAACAGAAGAATTTTTAACCAGTATGTTATAGGAGCAGAGAACATAAATGAAAACAACAGGCAAGATAGCAGGAGTAAATATCAGTGATATAGTGGCAAAGATAGGAACACCGGTAATCATATACGATGAGGATATGATGAGAAATCAGATGCAGACATATACAGGTAATTTCAGATCTGAAATGTTTGATACAAAGCTTGTATATGCCTCCAAAGCGTTCCTGTGCAGTGCTATGGTAAAAATCATCAATGAAGAAGGCATGTGTGCTGATGTAGTAAGCGGAGGCGAAATGCATTGCGCCATAAAATCAGGTCTTGATCCTTCAAGAATATATTTTCACGGAAACAACAAATCCGCAAAAGAAATAACAGAAGCCTTTGAATATGGCATAGGTCAGATAGTTGCAGATAACATCTCAGAAATTGAGGATATTATTGTTGCATCCGAAAAAGCCCAAAAGCCGATGAGAATACTTCTCAGAATCAATCCGGGCATTGAGGCTCATACTCACGAATATATTACAACAGCCAGAAAAGACAGCAAATTCGGTGTTTCCATAGATGACAGGGATATGGTCAAACGTATTTGCGAAAAAGTCAATCAGTGCAAATATCTCACATTTGCAGGATTCCATGCACATATAGGTTCTCAGATATTCAGCAGAGAAGCATTTGTATCTGAAATAGATACTATGATGGATTACGCCGCATATATGCGTGATGAATATGGCATCAATATAGATGAGCTTGACTTTGGAGGAGGCTTTGCTGTAACTTATACAGAAGAAGACGAGCCTATTCCTGTAAATGAGGTATGCCATCTCATAATAGATGAATGTGAAAAGAAGGTGATACAGCGCAAGCTGAATCTCAAAACTATAAGCATTGAACCGGGACGAAGCATTGTAGGAGAAGCGGGATACAGCGTATATACAGCAGGATACAGCAAAACAGCCGAAGATAAAAATTACGTATTTGTTGATGGCGGCATGGCAGACAACATCAGGCCAGCACTATACGGTGCAGAGTATACCTGTGAAAACATATCCAAACCGGATGCTCCTATAGCAGGCAGCTTTGTTATAGCGGGCAAATGCTGTGAATCAGGCGATATTCTAATCAAAGATGCAAAGCTTCCAAAGACTGATGCTGGCGACCTGATAGTAGTCAATACAACTGGAGCATACGGATACAGTATGGCATCCAATTACAACAGACTTGGAAGACCGCCGGTTGTGTTTGCATCACAGGGAAGTGCACGATGCGTAATCAGACGTGAAGAATATACCGATATGGAAACCTTGGAAACAAATAATCAGTTAATATAATTTAAAAAAGAAAAGAGGAAGAAAACATGAAGAGAATAACAGGATCAATAGTAGCACTTATAACTCCATTTACAGAAGACGGAAAAGTTAACTACGAAAAGCTTGGAGAGCTTTTGGACTGGCATATCGCAAACGACACAGATGCGATTCTGATACTTGGCACAACAAGCGAATCTCCTACAATGTCCCATGAGGAAGACCTTGAAATATGCAGATTCTCAGTAGAACGTGTAGCAGGCAGAGTTCCTGTTATTGCAAGCAGTGGTTCAAACTCAACACAGACAGTAATTGAAAAAAGCCTTGACCTGCAGAATGCAGGCGCAGATGCCGTAATGAACATAGCCCCTTATTACAACAAGGCCAACAAAAAAGGAATGTATCATCATTTCGCAGATGTTGCTGATGCCATCGATATTCCACTTATCATATACAATGTTCCAGGCAGGACAGGATGCAGTGTTCCTGCAGATGTAGTAGGAGAACTTTCAAAGCATGAGAGAATTATAGGTATTAAAGAAGCCAGCGGTGATTTGTCATATGTCGCAAAGATCGCAAAATATGCCAATGAAAATTTCGCTATCTACAGTGGTAATGATGACGTAATTCTTCCTGTATTATCATTTGGTGGCTCCGGAGTAATTTCTGTTCTTGCCAACGTGATGCCAAAAGAAACACACGACATGGTTATGTCATACCTGAACGGAGATACAAAAGGAGCACTTGCAGAACAGCTCAGACTTATGAATCTCATTAACAATCTGTTCATAGAAGTAAATCCGATACCTGTAAAAGAAGCTATGAACCTTATGGGTATGAACGTTGGCGGATTCAGACTTCCTCTGTGTGAAATGGAAGATGAACACAGAGAAATACTGAGAGAAGCTATGGCAAAGGTAGGGCTTGTTTAATGATTAATATAACTTTATTCGGATATGGTGGTATGGGTAAGGCCATAGAAGCCGCCGCAAATTCCAGAGCCGACATGGAAATAAGCAGAATATTTGATTTTGACGGAGTAGATATATCCTGCATAAGAGGTGAAAAAAACTCACTTTCAAATGAGGCTGTAATAGACTTTTCACATTATGCAATGCATGACAGGGCTCTTGAATATGCCGTGCAAAATAATATTCCCATTGTTGTCGGAACTACAGGACTTTCAGATGAACAGATTCAAAATATGCAAAATGCCGCAGAGCATATACCTGTGCTTTACAGCACCAACTATTCTTATGGAATACTGATTATGAATCATCTGCTGAAAGAAGCAAACAGATATCTTGCCAAATGGGATGTAGAGCTTGTTGAAACACATCATAATCAAAAGAAGGATGCACCAAGCGGTACGGCAAAGACAATGCTTTCCATTCTCAACGAAACCGGCTCTAAGTCAGAAGTGTACGGAAGACAGGGAATTACAGGAGTAAGAGACAAAAAAGAAATTGGTGTCCATGCACTCCGAGGTGGCACTGTTGCAGGTACACATACTGTATCTTTCTTTGGAACCGATGAAACAATCGAGATAACTCACAGAGCCGCAAGCAAAAAAATATTCGCAGAAGGTGCCTGCATAGCTTTGGCAAAGCTGTATAGCAGAGAACCGGGCTTCTATAACTTAGAGGAAATTCTGCTTTAGCAATTCGTTTCTGACCGCATAAGCAACAAAACTTATGCGGTTTTTTGCGCCAAAAAACTGTAACTGGCGATGCATATATGCTATACTTGAGTAAGTATTTTCAAAAATTAAGTAAGAGGCATTAAAAGTTATGAAAAAACGTTTATCGAGAGAAGAAGGACTCAAATTATTAAAAGAATATGGTACGCCTGAGCATGTTATAAGGCATTGCAAGGCAGTAGCTGACACTGCAATATCTGTAGGAAGAGCACTTAATGAGGCTGGATATCAGCTTGATATAGATTTAATACAGGGAGCGGCCATCATACATGACATAGCCAGAGTACATGACAAACACTGGGACGTTGGTGCTGACATAGCTCGAAACCTGGGATTTAATGATGAGGCTGATATTATCAAAGTACATATGTTTTACCCTGAATTTTCTCCAATAGAAAAAGCCAACGAAACTGATATGGTATGTTTGGGCGACAGGCTTGTCAAAGAAGACCAGTATGTGGGGCTTGATGAACGCATAGATTATGTCATTAACAAGGCACGCAAAAAAGGTGCGGGAGAAGACGCTATAGACAACATACTTCAAAAAAAACAGGAAGCCGGGCAGTTTATCAAAGAGATAGAGCAGGTAACCGGCAAAACCATAGATGATATTGTAAAAGGAAAGGAAATATAGATGGAATTCAATACAGAACTTGAAAAACTTCTAAAAAAAGTAGAAAAACCGGCAAGATATATAGGAGAAGAAATCAATTCTGTCAAAAAAGAAAACGCTGATGTCAGATTCGGATTTGCATTTCCTGATACTTATGAAATAGGGATGTCATATCTTGGTTTGCAACTTTTGTACAATATCCTCAACAAAGAAGAAAACATTGCATGCGAAAGAGTATTTTGCCCTGCACCTGATATGGAAGCATTGATGCGTCAATCAGATATGCCACTTTATACACTTGAAACCAAAACACCGCTTAATGAACTTGATATATTAGGATTCACTTTGCAATATGAAATGTCATATACTAATGTGCTCAATATACTTAACCTTGGCAAAATCCCCATGGCATCAACAGATCGTGATGAAAGCGATCCTTTGATTGTTGCAGGAGGTCCGTGTGCATACAATCCTGAGCCTCTTGCTGATTTTGTAGATGTATTTCTCATAGGTGACGGAGAGAATCAACTCCCCCAATTTATAAGTTTATGGGCAGAATGCAAAAAAGAAGGTCTTGACAAGAAATCTTTCTTTGAAAAGGCAGTATCAATTGATGGTATATATATACCTTCATTTTATGATGTTTCATACAATGAAGACGGAACTGTCAGAGCATATATTCCAAACAACGAAAATGCACCAAAGAAGGTCAAAAGAGCAATAGTAAAAGATATCGAAAGTGTTGATTTTCCGACAAACAACATAATCCCATATATAGAAACTGTCCATGACAGGGCTGTTGTTGAAACCTTCAGAGGATGCACCAGAGGCTGCAGGTTCTGTCAGGCCGGTATGATATACAGACCGGTAAGAGAACGAAGCAAAGATAAAATTATCGATATAGCCAAAGAGCAGCTCAAAAATACAGGGCATGATGAACTGTCACTGCTTTCGCTTTCAACAAGCGATTACAGCTGCTTTGAACCGCTTGCTCTTGAACTTATGGAATATTGCAAAGAAAACAACATATCATTATCACTTCCTTCACTTCGATTGGATTCATTTTCATTTGATGTTCTTGAAAAGATACAGGGGTACAAAAAAAGCGGCCTTACATTTGCACCTGAAGCCGGCACACAGAGGCTGCGTGATGTCATAAACAAAGGCATCACCGAAAAAGACCTTTATTCATCAGTAGGGCAGGCTTTTGAACTTGGATGGAATGTCATCAAACTGTATTTCATGGTGGGTCATCCTACAGAAACCCTTGAAGATATTGATGGTATAGTTCAGATTGCGCGCAATATAATTGACATGAATTACAAGATTAAAGGCCCTAAAGGAGGCAGAGTCAAAATTACTGTAAGCACGTCAAATTTTGTACCCAAACCATGGACACCTTTCCAGTGGGAACCGCAAAACAGCGAAGCAGAATTCGTCGAAAAACATAATTATCTGATGGCAAGACTTAATCCAATCAAAGGAGTTACATTCAATTATCATGATACTGAAACCAGTGTGTTGGAATGTGTATTTGCAAGAGGTGACAGAAACGTAGGCAAACTGCTGCTTGAAGCATACAATTTGGGATGCAGATTTGACGGATGGAGTGAGCATTTCAGGGCTGATTTATGGGAAAAAGCATTTGAAAACACAGGTATAGACAAAGATTTTTATACAACAAGAAAACGCAGATACGACGAAGTTTTTCCTTGGGATATAATTGACTGCGGCATTACAAAATCATTTCTTGTAAGGGAAAGTCAAAAAGCGCTCAAAGAAGAGCTTACCCCTGACTGCAGAATTAAATGCAACGGATGCGGTATGAATGCATATACCGATTGCATGCCGGAGGTGATGTAATGCATAGATTCGCAATTAAATTCAATAAAGGTGGATATATCAAATACACATCACATCTTGACATGCTCAGGCTTTTCAAACGTGCAATGAAGCGTTGCGATATAAAGCTTCGGTATTCGCAAGGGTTTAATCCACATCCCAAGATGAGCTTTGCACAGCCGCTCTCACTTGGATATGAGAGCATGGGAGAAATACTTGAAATTGAAACACAAGGCACACATGATGCTGCAGATATCAAATCAAGGCTTACTGCTATTATGCCTGAAGGTATTGAAATAACAGATGTTGTCAGACTTCCCGAACAAGGCAAGAGCCTTGCTGCCGCATGTGTTGAGGCAGAATATCTGATTGTAATTCCTGTTGATGAGAGCTTCAGGGGAAGAGAAACAGAGCTCGTTTCAGGATATCTGGGACAACAGGCTATTTTAGCTCAAAAAAGACAAAAAAAATCAAAAGAGCTGAAAGAAATAGATATAAAGAGGATGATAAAATCTCTTAACATTATATTTGTTGACAATAACTATATTATGACACTTGTCGCCGACTCCGGCAGCAGCTCCAATTTGAGCCCTGAACTGGTAATCGCATCATTTATGAAATTTGCCGGGATTGAATGCGACAGAAGTGATATTGAAGTTATGAGAAAAAGACTGTTTTTCAAAGGATATAATATTTAGGATTTTCAAGAGGTTGTAATGAGAAGGTTTTCAGAAGCAGTAGTAAAATTAAGAATATATATACTTGCATTAGTTTTGGTTGCAACAGCCATCTCCGGTTTTCTTATGGGGAAAGTAGGCGTAAACTACGATAATGCATCATATCTTGACAAGAGCACTCAGACTGCCATTGCACTTGATATCATGGAAAAGGAATTCGGTCTCACAGGTAATATTCAAATGATGATACCTGATGTTTCTGCAAACGAGGCAGAGGATATCGCAGATGATATCAACAATATGGATAATGTGCTGAATGCCAAGTTTGATGCTGATGATGAAAACTACTACAAAAACAGCAACGCACTGTTTGTGATAACAACAGACGGAGATGATTACTCCAGCCAGCTTGATACTTTGGTAGAGCAGCTCAAAGCCAAATATTCGGATCAGGGTGCGCGCTTTGCAGGCAGTGGATACGAGAAAAAAACTCTTGAAGAAAAAATCACAACGCAGGTGCCGGTTATGCTTGCAATCAGCATAGCTATAGTGCTGATTATATTAATGCTTACTGCAACATCATGGCTTGAACCTGTAATGTTCTTACTGGTGGCCGGAATAGGTATAGTTATAAACAGAGGCACAAATGTATTTCTTGGGGATATTTCGTATATAACCAACTCTGTTGCAGCTATACTTCAGCTTGCATTGTCTATGGATTACTCTATAATCCTGCTAAATACATATCACAAAAAACAATTGGATACACCCGACAACAAAACAGCAATGAGCATGGCACTTACAGAGTGCCTTAACCCTGTAAGCTGCAGTGCACTTACTACAATCGCAGGACTTTTTGCTCTCATATTCATGAATTTCAAGATAGGTTTTGACATAGGTGTTGTTCTCATGAAAGGTATTGTAATCTCTGCAATACTGGTATTTACAATGCTTCCGGGAGTAATCACATTATGTGACAGGATACTCAAAAAAACAAAGAAAAAACCTATCTCTCTCAGAAGCAATATGTTGGCGGGCATTGCAATGAAAAAATCAATCCCGGTTACAGCAATAGCTGTTGCCTTTGTGATTGCAGGATGCATTGCAAGCTCTGGCAATTCATATGAGTTTTCGGCAAATGAAGCAGCAGCAGACACGCAGCAGATTGAAAAAATCTTTGGAATTACAAATCAGATAGCTGTCACATACAAAACAACTGATGAAAAAGAAAGTATTACAAAACAAAACCAGCTCATATCATTTCTTGAAAGCAAAGGGGTGCTAAAAGACTATACATCTTATGAAAACACAGTGCTCGAAGAATACTACATAAAAGATGCGTCAGATAAATTTGATATATCGACAAAAGAAGCAACACAGCTTTTTACAATGTATCAGCTCTATAACGGTGAAATAGACGTTAAAATGAGCCTTTCGGAATTCATATCGTATGCACAAACCCTTGTACATTCAGATAGCGATGCAAAGAAATACACAGACAGTGATACTTCAGAGACAATTGATGAGATAAATGATATATATAAACTCATGAGCGGCAGCAATACAGCCGGAGAGTTTTACAGTATTCTAAGCAAATACACTAATGTGAGCAGGAATGATATAACAAATATATACAGGCTCTACGCATTTGAAAACGGTTATGTCAAAAATGACAATGTCAACTTCAGATCTATGCTTAATTATGTTATATCCGGCAACCTCAGCAGTAATACGAAACAACTCAAAAAGCTTGCAGCTTCAATTGACAAAATAGAGAGCACATTCAATCAGAAGCTTTCTCAAGAAGAAATAACCACACTGCTTGTAAATCAATATGGCGTGCAACAAATCCAGGCAGCATATATCGCAGCGACAGCATGCCCTGAAGGCAAAAAAATCAAATACATAAATCTTATGGAGCATCTTGAAGTCATGGGACTTTTGAGCAATGAACAAATCAGGCAGATAGCTGTATATGAACAGGTGCTTGATGATGCGTCCAAAGCATATCCATATGATGAATTTTCAGACTGTGCTGCAGACATAGCACATATGCTTACAGGCAAAAGACCTGCAGGGATTTCAGACGATAAAGCAAAACAGCTCTATATCAGTTACCTTGGGCAAAACGGCAGAATACCGGATATCTCTGTCAATGGCAATACCATAACATCCTTTATGACTTCAAATGATATGGTTCTGTCAATGCTAAGCTCCAAAAACAAAGAGCAGATTGATGATATGCAAATCGTTTATGATACTTTCTCTGAAACGGGAAATTATACATACAAACAGGTGTACAGCAAGATTAACAACTTTCAAAAGAACATAAAAAGTGACACATCTGCGAAGATAAGCCTTGAAAAAATTTCAGGCATATTCATAAAATATGCAATAGCAAACAAACTGTACAGCAATGAGTCTGTAACAGCTGAAAACATGGTTGATTTCCTGTATGAGAATATGGATACAAATGAGCTTCTGATTGACAGGATAAGCAATCAGAAACGGACAGATATTAAAGACGCAAAGGATGATATAAGCAGGGCAAAGGGTTTGTTCAGAGGAGATAATTATTCAAGATACCTGATCAATGTAAATTTACCTGTGGAAAGTCAGGAATCTTTTGAATTTACAAATCAGTTTAGCAGCAAGCTCAAAGCCATATATGGAGATGATGCATATGCTGCAGGAGAGATGATAACAACAAATGATCTCAAAGAGTCATTTGTTCATGATTTGAAACTGATTTCAATCTTTACTGTAATATCAATGCTGGTAATCGTATTTCTGACATTCAGATCACTTTCGATTCCTGTGATACTTGTACTGGCGATTCAGGGCTCCATCTGGATCTCCATGAGCATGTCATATGTGACAGGCAGCAGCATATTCTTCATGAGCTATATTGTTGCGGTATGCATACTTATGGGAGCCACGATAGACTATGGCATACTGGTGTCTTCATATTATCTCGAAAGCCGAAAAAGTATGGACAGAAAGGAAGCTATATCAAATGCCATCAGAACCGCGTTACCGTCAATTTTCACATCAGGTCTCATCCTCATAACTGCTGGACTTGTAGTGCATTTTGTATCATCGGAGGTGGCCATAAGTACGGTGGGGCTGTTGCTTGGAAGGGGCACTATTGTATCAGTGTTGATGATATTGCTGGTATTGCCTTCACTGCTGGTGCTGCTGGATAAGATTATAATGAAAACAACTTTAACAAGGAAATAAAAGATGATATAATTCGCTGACAAGGGCTTGCATTATGTGACGATGCAGGCTTTT
>CAZDQV010000037.1:0-18262 GCA_964507795.1 uncultured Oscillospiraceae bacterium
CTGTTTACTGTGCAAACAGGGCTAGGACTTCTTCACTGTGAAAAACATTATACCACACCAACAAGACAACGTAAATACAATTCCTATAATTATCGCATTTATATTCCTTGGATTATTGTCTCTTCACCCCTATAATTATCATAATGCAAAAGATGCCTACCATACCGACAGACATCTTCCTTGTTTACATATTTTACTTCACTTGACCCTGAGGGCTCTCATGGAATTTGCAATTGCAATCACTGCAACACCTACATCCGCAAACACCGCAGCCCACATATTCACAAGGCCCAGTGCACCGAGCACAAGCACCAGCAGCTTGACGATGATGGCAAACCATATGTTTTCTTTGGCAAGCCTTACCGTCTTGCGCCCTATCCTGATTGCAAGAGAAATCTTCTTCGGATTATCATCCATTATAACTACATCTGCAGCTTCCATAGCCGCTGCGGAGCCAAGACCTCCCATGGCAATCCCCACATCAACTCTTGCAAGTACAGGAGCATCATTGACTCCGTCTCCGACAAATGCGGCAATCCTGCCTTTGTCAAGTATTTTCTCTGCAATAACAACCTTGTCTTCAGGAAGCAGATTTGCGTGAACCTCGGTAATACCTGTCCTGTCAGCAACTTTCTCGGCGGTTTCTCTGTTGTCACCCGTAAGCATTACAAGGTCTGTAACTCCTATATCCTTGAGGGCTTTGAGTCCCTCTGCCGTATCTTCTTTGATAGTGTCTGTGACAGAAATATATCCAAGATACTCGTCACGACGAGCCAGATGAACAAGAGTTGTGCCTGTAATCTCCGACAGACTGCCGATGCCAAGCTCGCGCATAAGTTTGGTGTTGCCCGCATAAACCTCTTTGCCGTCAATGACAGCTTTGATACCTCTGCCTGCTATCTCCTGCACATCATCTGCCGCATATATCTCACCGTCAAATGCTTCTCTGATTGATACCGCTATCGGGTGGTTTGAATACTGCTCACAGGCTGCTGCAAGCGCCAGCAGTTCATCGGAATTATTACCGCAGATTTTGTCCACTTTGAACCTGCCTGTTGTAAGGGTGCCTGTCTTGTCAAATATAACGGTGTTGACCTTGGATAATATCTGCAGATAGTTGCCGCCCTTGACAAGCACACCTCTTGCTGATGCTGCTCCGATACCGCTGAAAAAACTCATGGGAATCGAGATTACCAGTGCGCATGGGCATGATACAACCAAAAACAGCAAAGCTCTGTATATCCATGTGCTGAATGTGGCATCAGCTATTGCAAGCGGCGGTATTACAGCAAGCGCTATAGCCGAAAACACAACCGCCGGCGTATAATATTTTGCGAATTTTGTTATGAAATTCTCCACAGGAGCCTTACGGCTTGATGCGTTCTCCACCATTTCAAGTATTTTTGATACGGTGGATTCTTCAAACATACTTGTCACTCTGATTTTGATAACACCTGAAATGTTAATACACCCGCTTATAACATCATCGCCGGGCTCAACATCTCTTGGCAGAGCCTCACCTGTAAGAGAGGATGTGTCAACCGAGGAGCTGCCCTCAAGCACCGTGCCGTCAAGAGGGATTTTTTCTCCGGGCCTAACCAGCACAGTATCATCTATATTGACATCATACGGATCCACTGTTTCTTCTTTGCCGTCTTTTAGAACGACTGCAAAATCAGGCCTTATGTCCATAAGTGCGGCAACTGATTTCCTTGATTTGTCCACAGCGTAATCCTCGAAGAACTCTCCAATCTGATAAAACAGCATTACGGCAACAGCTTCATCATATTCCCCAAGTGCAAGTGCGCCTATGGTTGCAATCGCCATAAGGAAATTCTCGTCAAATACCTGCCCGTGGGATATATTCTTCGCCGCTTTTATGAGTGGTTTGTATCCTACTATAACGTATGCCGGTATAAGAAGGATGATTACAACAGGCCCGCCTACTGTATGTTTGGTAATGATACCTGCAGCAAGCAGTATCGCCGCCGCTATTATACATATCAGTTTTTTCTTTTTTTTCTTATCCATAACTATCTCACTATTTTACAATCGTCCTCAACTCTGTTGATAGCCTTCTGGCACTGGTCCAGAACCTCATCCATATCGTTTTGGGTTTCGATTGTAAGACGCTGCGTCATAAAGCTGATAACTGCCTTGTCCACCGAATCAAGTTTGTTGATTGCTTCTTCCATTTTGGCTGCACAGTTGGCGCAGTCCAGATTCTCAAGTTTGAATGATCTTTTCATAATAATCTCTCCTTCGTCTTCCTTATCTGTTGCATTTGATATCCAGTATCCTGTCTATCGCATGGTGAATAATCTCTGCCTCCTCGGTATCAGCAAGAGTATAGTATGCCTCTTTGCCTACTCTCTTGGAGGTTATCACCCCTGCCTGCCTGAGCACTTTGAGATGGTGTGATACTGCGGGCGAGCTCATATCAATCGCCGCCGCTATATTTATAACGCACTCTTCACTGTGGCACAAAAGCCATAATATCTTGAGTCTTGTCGAATCACCTATCAGGGAAAACGCATCGGAAGCCTTGCCAAAGGTCTCCTCAGACGGCCTGGCTTCAAGAAACTCAGTACTGGTGCCATGATCATGGGGTAATCTGCTCATAAGAAATCCTCCTTTTGATTAAACGATTAAGCAATCGTTTAATCGTCGTCTATATACTACTCCCTATCAAAACATATGTCAATAGGGAGTCTGAAATTTTTTTAATTTGTTTCCGATTTTTGCGATGTGAGCAGCTTTGCGCCCCATCTTGCAATGCGAAGCGATACCGGCGCAACGATGAGCATCTGTATAGGTAATGCTATCGTAAAGTTATATGGCAGGTATGTAAAGAAATCTATGACTCCTGCCATGCCCAGCTTACCACCTGCAAAGACTGAGAAAATCGTCATTGCGACAGTCATCAGGACAACCATGCAGAACCTGAGAATCAAAACCTTGTAAATTTCGCGGTCTTCTGCTTTAGTTACCTTCATTACAAATCTACGTGACAGCGGTGTGCATATGCACAGGTCACACAGTATTCCCACCAGATATCCAAGAGGCAGACGCTGCAGCGCCAGCATCCATGATGATGCTGCAAATGCGCCAAGTCTCACATTGTCGTTTAACGCTGCCATTACATATATCATCACAAGACTCATTATGAGGCTCAATAAAATTCCTTCTTTTTTGCTCCTAGGCATTCTCATTACCTCCTTTTTTTATCTGATAGTAAGCAGCTATCAGCTCTGCGGCTGTATCTACGCCGATTTTCCCCGTATCCATGCACAGATCATAGTTTTCCTTTTCAGACCACGAACGACCTGTATGATATTCATGGTAAACTGCACGTTTTCTGTCCTGTTCCTGAATCTGCTTTTCAGCGGTTTTACGGTCAAGGCCGTTAAATTCCACTTTCCTTGCAATACGAAAACTCAAATCCTCTGCATAAAAAAACACATCTATTGTTTCTTCATCACGAAGAATATAGTTGCTGCATCTGCCCACTATAATGCAGTCTCCCTGCTGTGCGAGGTTTTGAATAACCTTACTTTCCAGCTCAAACAGCTTGTCATCAAGAGTTATTTTGGAGAAAAATCCTTTGTAAAGTGATTTTCCCTCCATATAGCTGTCGCTGCTTGTCTCATCGCTTCTGACAGCTTCAGTCAAATCCATCTTGCCTGTTTTGGCAGCCTCGGTTACAAGGTCCTTGTCATAAAACGGGATGCCAAGCATCTGTGATAATTTCTCAGCTATATACCTGCCTCCACTGCCGTTTTCTCTGCTTATTGTGATAATCATTTAATCCTCCTACTTTGTTAACAAACAAAAAAGACAACAGATGCAACTTATCCGTCTGACAGTGGATAAGCGACATTTATTGTCTTGATTTCTAATTTGTATTCAGTTCCAACTCCAGTATTTTAGCACAAAAAACCGGATTCGTGCAACAGTTTTTTGCTATCTTTTGTCTATTTCTATGTATTTTCGATGCTCTGCCACGCAGTCATATGCAGGACGCATGAGCTTCTTGCATATGGTCAGCTCTTCGAGTCTGTGAGCACACCAGCCCGAAAGTCTTGCCGTAGCAAACAGCGGTGTTGCTATTTCAGGAGGAATGCCAAGTGCCTCATATACAAAGCCCGAATACAGATCGACATTTGCACACATAGGCTTTTCGACTCCCGTCATCTGCCTTTGAAGTTCCGGTGTTTTGGTTTCGATGAAATCGCAAAGCAGGAAATCAGCCATTTTGTCATTATTCTGTGCAAGTTTTCTTGCCATTTCCTTGAGGATTTTGGCTCTCGGGTCTGACAGCGTATAGATAGCATGACCCATACCATATACAAGGCCACTTCTGTCATTGGCCTGTTTCTTGAGGATCTTCACAAGATAATCTTCGACCTGACTGTAATCGGTAATATCCGGCACCTCTCTCTTGATATCCTCTATCATGTTGATGACTGCAATATTTGCACCGCCGTGCTTTGGTCCTTTGAGGGAGCCTACAGCTGCCGCTATTGCTGAATACGTATCTGTCCCTGATGAAGACACAAGATGTGTGGTGAATGCTGAGTTGTTACCTCCGCCATGCTCTGCATGAAGTATAAGGCAAAGATCCAGAAGCTTTGCTTCAATATCTGCGAATTCTCTGTCAGGTCTTATCATCCTGAGTATGTTTTCAGCAGTTGAAAGCTCTGCAACAGGATAATGCAGATGCAGACTCTGGTTAAAGAAAAACGACTGCTGTGCCTGATAAGCATATGCAATAATTGCAGGGAAATATCCTATCAGTTCAATAGACTGTCTTACGACGTTTTCTATTGATGTATCATCAGGGTTTTTATCATAGCTGTAGAGAGTCAGTACCGATCTTGCCAGCTTGTTCATTATATTCTTTGACGGTGCTGTCAATATGGAATCTCTGGCAAAGCCAAACGGAAGCTCTCTCTTCTCTCCGAGAAGTTCTTTGAAATCGTCAAACTGCTGTTTTGTAGGCAGTTCTCCGAAAAGAAGCAGGTATGTAACCTCTTCAAACCCAAATCTGTTGTCTTTGATGCAGCTTGAAACCAAATCTTCAATATCATATCCTCTATAATAGAGTTTGCCCTCGCAAGGTATTTTTTCTTTTTTTTCGTTGGTTGTGTAACCTGTTACCTCGCCAATCTTTGTGAGGCCGACTACAACGCCTGTGCCGTTGGCGTTTCTGAGGCCACGTTTGACATTGTGAGCTGTATAGACTTCTGCCGGAATTTCTTCGTTTGCTTCGAGATTTGCCACCATGTCCTTTATGAAAGTTTCTTTGGATGTGGCTTTGACTTCGGTTTTGTCATGTTTGAATACTATTTTGGTGTCTTTTTCTTTTGCTGTTTTGGGGGCGGTATCTCTGCCCGCTCCATCTGTTTCTTTTTTGTTCTTTTTGAAATTGAACATAAGTACCTCCTTTTGCTGCTGTATCTTTAATCCCCTTGTAATCTCCTTGGATAAAAAAACTATTCTCCTGCACCTAAGGCACAGGCAATAGTTTGATTTTAACGTTGCCCTTCAATTTGCTGTTCTCAATCTTTGCTACTTCTCATCAATTATATCACGTTAAAGCAGTACACCGCAATATAAATCCGCTCAAAAAATGTATTCTTGTATACAAATTGTATACAAGAATAACAAGTTTGCGCAAGTTTTACTCCATCGCCACTGTTTTTTCTACAATTCCGGCACTATGTTGCCATACCCCTTATATTATCCCAAACAGTTCCGATATATCGCCTGCTATTATTCTGTCACTTGGTTTGTCTGCGTTTGCAATCATAGATTCGAGCCTGTCGCTGAGAGTAATATCAATGAATTTGTCCACATCTATGCTTCTTAATGTGAAAAAGAGCATCGGATCTTCATCAAAGCGTGCGCCTATACCGTACAGCACCGCCGCAACATGCTTGCACATCAGCGCCCAGTCAGGACAGCTGCAGCTGAAGCTTATCTCCTTCGGAGAAGGAAACAGGCCGCCCTCTTTTGTAAACAGTTCTTTCATATCGTCAGGAAAATCTCCTGACATCAGTTTTTCTATGTTTTCAAGTCTGCTGCTGCACTGCTCTATGATTTCCTGGCACAAACCTTCCTTCAAAGGACTTATCTTAACTTCCACTTTGTACGGAGTTTTTCTTGTTCCCTGCACTTTTGCAAGTACTTTGCCTTCGCTGATTTTCATATCTATTACGGCGCCGGATTTGACATATCTTTTGCCTCTCGTAATCCTGTTACTGTAATCAGCATACCTCTCAAGGTTTTCACACCATGCTTTGCCCCACCAGCTTTCGGCTATATTTCTGCCTGTTATGATGATAGGAGCAAGGGTTTTGCCTTTTGATTTCGCCTTTTGGGTACTTGCCATGGATTTTTGCTTTATTTCTTCTGATGAAGGCTGACTGTAATATGAAGTATCATTCCAATATTTGCTCATCTGTCGCTCCTCCTATCCTAATTTCAATATTGACAGCAGTTCTTTGTTGCTCATTTCTGTAATCCAGTTTTCGCCGCCGGAGCCTATTACGTTTTCGGCAAGTTCTTTTTTGGATTCGATGATAGCGTCTATTTTTTCTTCTATTGTGCTGTTGCATACCAGTTTGTGCACCATTACGTTTTTCTTCTGTCCTATACGGAAAGCCCTGTCTGTTGCCTGGTTTTCAACGGCAGGATTCCACCACCTGTCAAAATGTATGACATGATTTGCGTTGGTGAGGTTAAGTCCTGTGCCTCCCGCTTTAACTGACAGGACTATAAACGGTACGTATTTCTCCCCCTGAAAAGCATCGACGATTTCGCCTCTCTTTGAGATTGGAGTGCCTCCATGAAGAACATATCCTTTTGATCCGAATATTTCTTCAAGATAGTCCGCTATAGGCTGTGTCATCTCCTTAAACTGCGTGAATACAAGAACTCTTTCTCTTTTTTCGTATATGGTTTCGCATATTTCCCTGAGCATACCGAATTTGCCGCTGTCTGATTCCTGGTATGCACTCTGTCCAAGGTACTGATCCGGATGGTTGCATATCTGTTTGAGCTTCATTATTGTTGCAAGAACAGCTCCCCTTCTCTCCATACCGCTGAGCTCTTCTATCTTGCTTGCCAAATCTGCTACCACTTTGCGATACAATACTGTCTGTTTCTTTGAAAGCTCTGTGTAGTCAATTTTTTCGAATTTTTCAGGGAGATCTGAAATAATGCTTTTGTCTGTTTTGACACGCCTTAGCATGAACGGAGCAACTATACTCTTGAGCCTTGCATATCCATCCATGGATTCTCCGAGGCCTTTGCAGAATTTCTTGAACTCTTCTGAGCTTCCCAGCATTCCCTTGTTGAGAAAGTCGAATAAAGACCACAGATTTGTAAGATTGTTTTCGATTGGAGTTCCTGTCATTGCAATCTTCATTTTGCCTTTCAGCTCTTTGATCTGTCTTGTCTGCTTTGTTACAGGATTTTTAATCGCCTGCGCTTCATCCAAAATGATACAGTCCCATGTTATGTTTTTGAGTCCCTCAATTCTTGAAGCCATGCCATATGTTGTCACTGTCAGGAATGCCTTTTGGTCAGCAAGGCTTTTGTTAAGGGCTGCTGCGGATTTGCCATGAAGTATATCTATATCAAGCTTTGGCGTGAATTTTTCTGATTCTTTTTTCCAGTTTGCAAGAAGCGATGCAGGAACAATAAGCAATACTCTTGCATCCTTATTCTCCTCACGCATTTTTTCAAGATATGCAAGCACCTGAACTGTTTTGCCAAGACCCATATCATCGGCAATGCACGCGCCAAAACCTATACTTCCCATATATTTGAGCCATGCATACCCCGTTTCCTGGTAAGGTCTGAGGGTGGCATTAAACTCCGTTGGAAGGTCAGGAGCTTTCATCTTTTCCGGTTTTTTGATTTTGTTCATGATGCCGGCAAGCCATTTGCCGTTGGAGACAATTCCGTTAATGTCCGGAGATATTTCGCTGTCATCAAGATTCATGCGAAGTGCTTCAAGCATCGATATTTCACCCGGAACTTTTTCCATGTCAGCAAGAAGTTTTTCCAGTTTCGCATGGTTTACTTCTACCCATTTGCCTTTGATCATTGCAAGGCCATCAGTTTGTTCAAGCAGATTTTTAACATCCTCAGCAGTAAGATTCTCTCCATTTACATAAAGCTGAGGTTTTACTGAGATGAGAGTTTCAAGACCCAGCATCGATGTTTTTTCTTCTCCGAGGGTAATATTCATTGAAAGTGAGGAATACTGTTTTTTCCACCAGTTCGGAATACGGCACAGTATGCCTGCTTTTTCGATTTCTTCTATATCTTTAAGGAACTCATATGCTTCTTCACTTGTGAGGCGAAGCGGATGAAACATCTCGCCGGAAGCTACGAGTTTTTCTATCAAAGGCGAAACTTCAGCCGCACGGTTAAGACACGACAGCAGTTCAACGAGTTTTATTCTGTCATTTTTGTATTCCGTAAGTGCATATTTGAGAGGAACGTGTTTGATTCTTCCTTTTTTTTCGCTCGTTGCATATGTGGCAAGGAACGCAAACGGAAACTCGCTGTCCTTTGCTTCCACAAGGTGAAAGAATATGCGCTCAGGCACATGAAGACTCTGGTTTTTTTCTGTCAGATACATTGCAACTGTGCCGTCGTATTCTGTAATCTCTTCAGAAAAAACCTTTTCGAGTTTTTTGAATATGCTTCTGATCCATTTCCTGTCTATAAATTCAGAGCCTATGGCAAACGGGGTAATGCCGAGGATTTTTTCTATTATATCCTCCGAAGGTTTTACCTTTACTTTTTCTCTTGCAAGCTCCAGCTCCGGTATGTCAGTCAGCGCCTCAAAAAAAGCCTCTGCAACTCTGTACATAAACTCTTCTGAGGGATTGGTGCCGGCAGGTTTGTTTTCAAAGCCCATCCTGTAAAGAGCCCTATATCTGTCTTTTTCAAACAGCTCTCCAAGCTCTCCTGCACTGCCGGGTTCTTTTATTTCTGCAATAAAGCCATCTTTGGTGAAAATAAAGTTGATTGCTGATCTGTTCATAGCACTGCTCCTAACATATATTCTTCCCTGCAATTATACCAGTTTTTACAGGACGCAACAACTCTGATGTTATTCTTTACGAATTTTGTTGCAAGATGTCCGAAAAAGTTAAGAATTTTGTTACAAAACGCTTGTTTTTTTTAGGAATTTTGTTACAATAACCGGTGAGAGGAGTTGAATGAAATGCTCAAAAGAAAAATGTATTCGAAATTGATGGCCTGGAAATCTTCAGAAAACAAAAAGGCATTGTGCATTATCGGGGCAAGGCAAATCGGCAAAACAACACTGGTGCGTGAGTTTGCACACAACAATTATACGAATTTTGCTGAGATAAATTTTATTACTGACCCGAAAGCTGCTGATATCTTTCAAGGTCCCCTTAATGTCGAGACGATTATTGCAAATCTAACAGCATATCTGCGCAAACCGCTGGAGCCGGGAAATACTTTGATTTTCTTTGACGAAATACAAAAATGCCCACAGGTTAGAACCGCTGTTAAATTCCTGGTTGAAGACGGCAGATTTGACTATGTGGAGTCGGGGTCTTTGTTAGGCGTGAATTATCAGGATGTTCCATCGTTTCCGGTGGGATTTGAAGAAGTTCACGAGATGTATCCGATGGATTTTGAGGAATTTGCGGTTGCTAACGGCGTTCAGAAGCAGACGTTTTCATATCTTTATGACTGTTTCTGTAATCTCAAGCCTGTGAGCGAGACTGTTCACAACACAATGAAAAAACTTTTCTATGCATATATTGTTGTTGGCGGGATGCCGGAAGCCGTTCAAATTTTTGTGGATACACACGATATAGGTAAGGTTATCAATTATCAGAATGCGATTTTGTCCCAATATCGGCTTGATATTTCACAGTATACGGGAAGCGATGACAAAACAAAGATTAAGGCGATTTTTGACAGCATCCCTTCACAGCTTGACAGCAAAAACCGGAGGTTTATCGTGTCTTCGCTGACATCAACAGCCAGGCTCAATCGCTACGAAAACAGTTTCAAATGGCTTACAGACGCCGGTGTTTCACTGGCCTGTTACAATGTAAACGCTCCTCAACCACCCCTCAAACTGAACGAAAAGCACAGCCTGTTCAAGCTCTATATGAACGACACGGGATTACTCTGCGCTGCGTGTATGGAAAATGTCCAATTTGAAATTTTAAACGGAAATGTCGAACTTAATCTGGGCAGCATTCTCGAAAATGTTATTGCTCAGCAAATAAAGGCAAATGGATTTACGCTTTACTATTTTGATTCAAAAAAATACGGTGAGCTTGATTTTGTCATCCAAAACGGCCTGCAGATTGATCTGATTGAAGTAAAGTCGGGAAAGGATTACAAAAAACATTTAGCACTGAACAAAGTGCTTTCTGTAGACGATTGGAAATTCAGGAACGCATATGTGCTTTGCCCGGGGAATATACAAAATCAAAGCGGCATCACATATCTGCCCTGGTATTTGTCTGTTTTCTTGAAACCTGCACAGATACCTGATAATATGATTTACGAGGTGGATTTGAGCGGATTGACCATGCAGGCAAATTCAGATACAATATAGTCATCAGCAATCTACACGGAAACAAACTGAAAACCAAAAGAAAGATGGTGTTATTGTGCAAATTTTTAACCCTGAAATCACAAAGCATATACTCATTTTCATATATATGATTCCTGTTTTTCTTGGAGCTTCACTGTTTACACTGATGGCAGTATTCGCATCCAAAGGCAAAGAATACTTTAACTCTCTATACACCGGAATGCGTAATTTCTATGTATGCTTTTTTGTTTTTTTCTTTGTCAACTACATAATGTCATATATAGATTATCTCAATACCGGCTTCACTCCAAACACTGCTTTGCTTGTTATGCATGATATTTCATTTGTTCTTTTTATCTGCTTCTGGATTAGGTCAAATGATATTTCGAAGCCCATGCGTTTTAATTACATACTGTATCCCGCGGCTTGCGTTTATGTTATTATCTGGTTTTTGTATTATCTCAACAAAAATTCAGGAGTTGAAACCATCTCAGGATTCAGATTCATAGTCCTTATATATGACACTGTTTTTTTCAGCCTGACAATATTCTGCCTGGTTTACTGTCTGATTGTATATATAAGGCACAGGAGGACCCACGAAAACAGAATGTATTTCATTATCACAAACCTGATACTGACAATATATCTGCTGTATATGTATCTGACAAATCTGTATATCAACATACGCAATATACTTGATATCTATGTTTCTGTATATAATGTGTATTTCTTTGATCTGATTCTTCCTGTTTCAATAGCTGTTTCACTGACAGCGCTTGTTACATTTTTCAGGACATTGTGCAATGCCAATATAGCAGAGCATGAAAAATATCTTGCGCAGATTGAATCCTCCCGCAAGGCTTCGCCGCAGGAATTTATGGAAAAATACAATCTGTCCGCAAGAGAAAAAGAAGTTCTTACATCTGTACTTCTTGGCAAAAACAACAAAGAGATCGCAGACGAGCTGTATATCTCCATTTATACTGTCAAGCGTCACATGAGTCATATCTTTGAGAAAACAGGCACCAAGAGCCGTTATGAGCTTATGTCTGCATTCAATTCTTTCAAAGAGTAAAAACCCCTCAGGTATGTTTTACCTGAAGGGCTTTCACAACTCATTTTATTTATACAAAGGTCCCATGACTTCTTCTATGATTTCTCTTTCTCTGCCGTTTGGATCAGCTTCTGTTTTCCAGCCGTCCAGGCTCATAACCATAGTGTTTCTGTCTGTGGTGTCATATGGCAGCCATTCGGCTTCATCTATTGAAGGATTACCTGTCTTTGCAAAGTTTGCCCATGCTGTGTGTGCTCTCTCTGCTGTTTTTTCGTCAGGGTTTTCTCCTGTATAGATTGTATCTTCGAGATTGTTAAATACATATGCAAGTTCAACTGCATGACATGCACTCTTGTAATAGTCATCTGATGTCGAAGGAACTGTCCAGTAGTATACATACTGCTCTCCGCCGTATTTACTGTATACATCGGCAAGCTGGGTATGTGAATATCTCCACTGCCCTGTCCTGAAGGACGACTCTATCAGTGCTTCTTTTACATCTGCATCATCTGCATATTCATCAGCAACTCTTTGTGATGCCAGCTCATAAAACTCATCCATCAAGCCTTGCTTGTCACTGTCAAGGCTTTCATATGTGCTGTCCCATAAATCATCCAGGCCGGATTTCCAGTTGGCGAATTTTTCTTCTTTGGTGTCTCCAAACTGATCTACCATGAAATAGTTCCACTCATCTGAATTGGTACCGTGCATAAGGATAACTCCTCTTTCGGCTGCTGCCTGCAATGCTGCTTCCATATCCTCAGGATAAGGAACAACCTCACCGTCTGCCACAACGCCGCATGATGCATCGCCTAATTCGTTGTCCCAGTCAAGTTCTACCCATTCATCGCCTGATATCTCGAGCAACTCATCCATAGTTTCACAGCCGGCAGCTTCTGCAATTACTTTTGCATATTCTTTTGCATCATCTCTGGTAGAAACATTAGGGCTTGTTGTGCCGCTCTCTGCTATGACTTTATTGAAAAGTCCTTCCGCCATTGGTGACATGAGAAGTGCTGTTACTGAGCCGCCTCCTGCTGATTCACCGAATATTGTTACATTGTCAGGATCTCCGCCAAAGCTTGCGATATTTTGCTGTACCCATTCAAGAGCCATAATATGGTCACGTATTCCAAGGTTGACATCTGTGTATTCTTCGCCACCCGGGAAGTCTGAGAAATCAGGCCATGACATCAGTCCGAGACGATAATTTGCTGTCACAAGAATCACGTCAGGATGCTCTTCAACAAATTTTTGTCCATTGTATATAGGGTCTGCAGTACCTCCCCATGCATGTGAGCCTCCATGGAACCATACCATTACAGCTTTAGGATCATCGCCTGCATCCTTGCCTTTCCAGATATTAAGTGTCAGACAATCCTCATTTTTTTCCTCATATGATGCCGGTTCTGTAGGCCATTCATATTGAAGTGCCGTATATCCGAAATCATCACATATAATTTCTTCATCACTTTCAGGTGCCGCTACTGGTGCCTTCCATCTCAGGTCTCCAACAGGAGGTGTTGCATAAGGAACTCCAAGGAATGAAACTACACCGTTCTCTTCCTGTCCCACCATAACTCCATTGTGGCATTTTGCTTTGAGCGGGTCGTCTTCAGATTTACCGCAGCCTGTCACAGCTATTGCAATAATGCACAATATGCTCAGGACTAATATCAATTTCTTTTTCATCATTTTCTCCTTTCTCAAGTAAAATTAGTATTGCCCCTATATATTCTCGCTTTATTCTGAAAATTTCAATTACTCCACAGTGCACTTTTACATATACCACTTTGGTATCATTCAAAAAACCATCGGTATATGCTGCTTCGCAGCTCCTGGTAATGGCTATAAGTATGCTAAACTTTGTTTAGCATACTTGTGCTTGACTGGCAAGTACAAGCCTGACTATGTTTCGAAAGGAGGAATCTGCAATGCATCAGTGGAAATGTGTTTTCAGCGTAAACGGCACAAGAACCGAAACAATTGTTAGTGCATCTAATAGCTTTGACGCCAGAAAGATTGTTGAATCTCAGTATACCAACTGCAAAATTCAATGGGTCAATGTTACCCGAATTTAGTTAAAAAAACAAAAAAGGTCAGCCTCAAGCAGGCTGATTTTTAATTGCAATTTTCCCTGTTGTATAAATGTCAAAAATGCTATATAATTTGGGTAGAAAAATGTCATTTTTGACCCTTGTTTTGGTTGGAAAAATGTCAAGGAGGCGTCTGATGTTAAAAAGAAAAATTGAAAAGGAAATAAACCGATGGATTTCTGATGGCAAGTCAGCTCTTCTTATTTATGGAGTAAGACAGGCAGGCAAAACATATATTATCCGCCATTGCCTCAAAGAAGCAGGCTGTAATTATGTAGAGTTTAATCTTATACGCGAGCCTGACATTGTCACCATTTTAGAGAATTCAGCCGATACTGATGATTTGATTCTCAAGCTTTCTTTATACAGCAAACAAAAAATCATACCCGGAGAAACCGTTATATTTTTCGACGAAATTCAAAAGTACAAGGAGCTTGTAACAAAAATTAAATTTCTTGTCGAAGACAGTAGATTTCGCTACATCCTCAGCGGTTCCCTTCTTGGCATTGAAATCACCAGCCTGAAATCTGCACCTGTAGGGTTTTTGCATTCATTGCAGATGTATCCTCTCGATTTTGAAGAATTTCTTTGGTTTTTCAATGTGGATACTGCAATCTTGGACATCTTAAAGAAGTCCTACCTCGATTTGCTTCCTGTAGATGAAACACTTCACAAAAAAATACTTCAGCTTTTTAACCTGTACCTTATTATTGGGGGAATGCCTGCGGCCATAGAAAAATATCGTCAGGAAGAAAATATTGATGCAGTTATGGAAGAACATCAGGCAATTTTACAGCAATACAAAGTAGATTTCACACAATACGAATCAGCAAACAAAAAATTGCTGTTAACAACTATTTATGACCTGATTCCGGCAGAGCTGAATGCTCAAAATAAACGCTTCAAATGTTCTGATATCGATAAAAAGATGCGGTTTGACAGAATAAGCGAAAGCTTTATATGGCTGTGGAAATCAGGTGTAGCGCTCCCTGTATTCAATGCAACCGAGCCCACTGTTCCTCTAAAGATTAATCAAAAGAGTTCCTTGTTTAAGCTATTCCTGTCCGATGTCGGGATGCTTACCACCATTTACGGAAAAGCATCCAAACTAAAAATCCTGAATCAGGACAGTAGCATAAACAACGGGGCAGTTTACGAAAACGTCGTCGCTCAGGAATTAACTGCACATGGATATAACTGTTACTATTACAACAGCAAAAAATACGGGGAACTTGACTTCCTCATTGAACATGACGGAGCTGTTTTGCCCATTGAAATCAAAAGCGGCAAGAATTACAAAAGACACTCTGCATTGTCACACGTTTTAGAAAGCAGGAACTATAACCTGCATCAGGCCGTGGTTTTTTCAAACTCCAATGTGGAATCCTGTGGCAGGATAGCATATCTGCCGATATATATGCTTATGTTTATAAAGGAAGCATCCTTTGAATTTACCGACATTTCGATGGATAAATTCAAACTCTGAATTGCTTTCAAAAAACATACAGGGCGGACTTTCCTGTCCGCCTGTATTACCTTGTTTACAGTAATTCTTTTCTTGAGAGATTGATTCTGTCCTGACTGTCGATTTCGGTAACCTTTACCTTGACTATGTCTCCGATATTCATAACATCCTCAACCTTTTCGACTCTCTTCTTTGCCATCTTTGAAATATGAAGCAGTCCTTCCTTGCCCGGAAGTATCTCTATGAAAGCTCCAAAGTTCATAATTCTTACAACCTTGCCTTCATAAACTTCGCCAACTTCAACGTCTTTAGTAAGAAGCTCTATTTCCCTCATGCCTGCATTCGCACTTTCCATATCAGGTGCTGCAATGTAGATAAGACCTGTATCATCAATATCAATCTTAACTCCTGTATCGGCAATGATTCTGTTGATGGTCTTGCCTCCCGGTCCGATAACTGTTCTGATCTTGTCAGGGTCAATCTGCATTGATATGATTCTAGGGGCATATGGTGAAAGTTCAGGCTTAGGTGCAGGAATAACCTCAAGCATCTTGTTCATAATGAACATTCTGCCTTCCTTTGCCTGTGCCAGAGCTTTTTCGAGGACCTCTCTTGAAAGCCCGTGAACTTTGATATCCATCTGGATTGCCGTCACGCCGTCTGCTGTACCTGCAACCTTGAAGTCCATATCGCCAAGGAAATCTTCCATACCCTGTATATCCGAAAGTATTGCCATCTTGGAGCTGCCGTCTTCTTCAACCCTTTCGATAAGTCCCATGGCAATGCCTGCAACAGGTTTCCTGATAGGCACGCCCGCATCCATAAGCGCAAGGCATGAACCGCAGGTTGAGCCCATTGAAGTTGAGCCGTTTGATGAGAGAACCTCAGATACGACTCTGATTGCATACGGGAATTCCTCCTCTGTAGGAAGTACGGGAACTATAGCTCTTTCGGCTAATGCTCCATGTCCTATCTCTCTTCTGCCCGGGCTTCTCATTCTGCCTGCTTCTCCTACTGAGTAAGGCGGGAAGTTATAGTGGTGCATATATCTCTTGCCTTCTTCTTCGGTAATTCCGTCAATAGTCTGCGCTTCTCCCAGCGCTCCGAGGGTAACTACCGAAAGCACCTGTGTCTGTCCTCTTGTGAACAGCCCCGAACCATGAGTTCTCGGCAGGATTCCGGTTTCGCACCATATAGGTCTGATTTCTGTATGTTTTCTGTTGTCAGGTCTGATTTCATCGTCAAGGATAAGGCTTCTGACCTGTTCTTTTGTGATATTGTAAAGGACGTTGGCAATGTCTTTTTCATTCTCCGGATAGGTTTCTGCAAAGTATTCTTTGGTTTCAACCTCTACAGCATCCATATTTTCAAGTCTTTCCATCTTGTCATATGTCTGTATTGCCGCTCTCATTTTGTCTTCCGCATATTCTCTTACGGCCTGATCTATTTCTTCGGGAACCTTGTACAGATTTACAGCCATTTTAGGCTTGCCTATTTCTTCGATGATTTCATCTATGAATACTATTATCTTTTTAATCTCTTCATGCGCAAACATTATGGCATCAAGAACCACATCCTCAGGCACTTCCTGCGCACCTGCCTCAACCATCATTATGGCTTCTTTGGTGCCGGAAACAACAAGATGCAGAGTGCTTGCCTGTCTCTGGGCAAGTGTAGGGTTTACTACAAATTCGCCGTCTACCATGCCGATGAGAACCGATGCTGTAGGTCCTTCCCATGGAATGTCAGAAATTGCAAGCGCAACTGATGAGCCTATCATGGCAACTATCTCTGGCGAGCAGTCAGGGTCAACGCTCATTACTGTTGCAACAACCTGTACATCATTGAAAAATCCTTTGGGGAAAAGCGGCCTTAAAGGTCTGTCCATAAGTCTTGAGTTAAGAATTGCTCTTTCGCTTGGTCTGCCTTCTCTCTTGATAAATCCTCCCGGAATTTTGCCTGCCGCATACATTTTTTCTTCGTAGTCACAGCTTAACGGGAAAAAGTCAATATCAGGTCTTGGTTCTTTTGAGGCGCAGGCTGTAACATTTACAACTGTATCTCCGTATCTTACCATAACCTGTCCGTTTGCAAGTTCACATACTTTGCCAATCTCCATCTGCAAAAGCCTGCCGCCGACTGCAGTTTTGAATGTTCTGTATGTCTGATTTCTTAATAATTGTTCTGCCATAATTAACAACTACCTCCTGTTAATTTCTTTTTACCTCTACTGGCATCTGATTTAACATATTGCAGCCGCATAGCTGCATAAAACAAAAACGGGGAAAAAAGTTCCCCGCTTAAATTTTCTCCAATTACTTTCTTAATCCTAAACGAGCAATAAGAGTTCTGTATCTTTCAAGGTCTTTTCTCTTGAGGTAGTTAAGAAGGTTTCTTCTCTGGCCTACCATCTTTAACAGACCTCTTCTTGAGTGATGGTCTTTTTTGTGAACCTTTAAATGTTCGTTCAAATCGTTGATTCTGTAAGTCAATACTGCAATCTGAACCTCAGGGGAACCAGTGTCGCCTTCTTTGGTTGCGTATTCCTTCATAATCTGTGATTTCATTTCTTTAGTAATCATAATATCTCTCCTTTTCTTTATTCGCCTTCAACTGAGTTTCCGTCGGAGTTCTCAAAAAACCAAGCTGAGGTATATCAACAACTTATACTACCACACTTTAGCAGCCCTGTCCAGTGGAAATATTTGTCTGCTCCCTGTCGTCAAGCGACATATCCGCCAGAGCCACAAGCTGGTCTCTCCGCCCATAAATCACTGCCGTAACCCATACAGCCTTCTTGTCCTCGTCAATCAGATAATAAACAAGAAAATTCTTGAAGGGTATTTTGTGAATTTCTTTCGTATGCCATGGTTCTTCCTCTGTAAGAGGGTATCGTGACGGCATAAAATCCAGATTTGCGATTTCACTTTGCAGATCGTCTGCCCATTTTCGTGCCGTTTCCGGTGCAAACAGCACTTTGGAAATATACTGCACGATTTCTTCAATTTGCCCAATCGCCTGTGAGGTCAGCTTAACTT
>CAZDQV010000038.1:0-17878 GCA_964507795.1 uncultured Oscillospiraceae bacterium
AACCTATGACCCCCTGCTTGTAAGGCAGGTGCTCTCCCAGCTGAGCTATACGCCCGAAGCTTTATCTGCTCGACACATTTATTAACTATACAGCATCCGGGTACTTATGTCAAGTGTTTTTTCACTTTTATATAAGTTTTTATTTGCTTGTTTGTTTCTCACTCTCGTCGAGCGACTTCATTATCTTATCATAACGTCACCTTTGTGTCAATGAATTTTCAACAAAAAAAATTTACTTTTTCACGCAAATTCCAACCTTGTTCAAACGTTTAAATTTCAACCTTTACAAGCTTTTCACCTTCGAAAACAACCTGAAAATTTCCACTTGTCATATTGGCAATAAGCAATCTTGTATCCTCTCTTTTGTCTTTCTCACAGCATATAGAAAGCGTAACCATATCCTCATAAACAGTGTTTTCGATTTTGAATAAACCCTGCTCAGATAAATTCTGCATCTTTTTCAAAAAAGAATACTCCATCTTTATATCCATAACAGCCATCCTGGCTACGCCACACAAAGATGCAGCATCAATTCCAAGTCTTGCACTTGAAGTATATGCCCTGACAAGGCCGCCTGTCCCGAGTTTAATACCGCCAAAATATCTGGTCACTACAACCGCCACATTGGTGATACCTTCATTTACGAGCATCTGAACAACTGGAGCCCCTGATGTCCCTTGAGGCTCTCCATCATCACTTGCCCACTGTATCTGGAATTTGTCGCCTATTACCATAGCCGGAACGTTGTGCGTTGCGTCTTTGTATTTCTTTTTTATTTCTGCAAAGAAGCTCTCGGCTTCCTCTTTGGTTGCTACAGGTCTGACATGAGTTATAAATCTTGATTTTTCTATAATCTGCTCTGCCTGCGCCGGCTTTCCCACCGTCTTATAAAGTATCATATATCCTATACCTGCCGTAATCTTCTTTTGACATTTCCGCGTCAAGTACAGTTCCCTCTCCGGTATAATCCATCGAAAAAACAGTCGCTTTGCCGCACAGATATGAAACCACATCTCCCCTGTCAAAAGGTATCAATAGTTTTGTTCTTATTCTATCTGAAAATATCTTCTTCCTGATAAGCTCTGTGAGCCTGTCTATATTATCTCCTCTTTTGGCTGAGATCCATAGCCATTCACAATTTTCACTGCATACCGGTTCTGCCGCCGCTATATCACATTTATTGTATGCCAGTATTTTTTCTTTGTCGCCCGCTCCGATTTCCTTTAATACCTGATTTGTCACTTCAATATGGAAATCGCAATTCTCATATGAGCTGTCCACAACGTGGACAAGCAGATCCGCAAACTTCACTTCTTCGAGTGTGGATTTGAATGATTCCACAAGTGAATGGGGCAGATTGCTTACAAATCCCACGGTATCAATAAGTATGAATTCCTGGTTTGTATCAAATGATATTTTGCGGTGTGATGTATCAAGAGTCGCAAACAGCATATCTTTTTCAAATACTGATTTGTCCTCTTTGTCAATATCACCAAGCAGCCTGTTCATAAGGGCTGATTTACCTGAGTTTGTATAACCTACGAGAGCAACTACTGGCATATCGGATTTTTCACGTCTGCTGCGCTGCGTAGCTCTTACATTCTTGGCTTTTTTGAGCTCAGCACGTATATCATCCATTCTTTTTTGGATATGCCTTCTGTCCGTTTCGAGTTTTTTCTCTCCAGGGCCTCTGGTGCCTATACCTCCCGCCTGTCTTGACAGTGCCTTGCCAAAGCCTGCAAGTCTTGGCATCCTGTATGCAAGCTGCGCATATTCCACCTGGAGTTTTCCCTCTTTTGACATTGCACGTTTGGCAAATATATCAAGTATGAGTATGGTCCTGTCAATCACACGTACTCCCAGAGCATCTTCAAGGTTTCTAAGCTGCACACCTGAAAGCTCATTGTTGAATATGACGGTATCAATCTCCATGTTTTCACACATAAGAGCCAGTTCCTGAACTTTGCCGCTGCCTATGAATGTAGCCTTGTTTGGTCTTTCAAGATGCTGAATCATCTCTCCTGCAACCTCTACATTTGCGGCATGAGCAAGCCCTGCAAGCTCCTCCATAGAATATGATATATCCTCATTAAGTTCAAGTCCCACAAGAACAGCTCTGTATTCCTGTTCCTGTATCACTTCATTGTTGTCATTAAATCTAAGCATTACTCTATATTCTGCACCTGTTCTCTGATTTTTTCGATTTCACTCTTGATGTCAAGCACTGTATTGGTTATATCAAGGAAATTGGCTTTTGAGCCTATGGTGTTTGCCTCTCTATTCATTTCCTGAACCAGAAAATCAAGCTTCTTGCCTACAGCTTCTCCCTTGCCTCCTGAGATTATATTTTCAAGCTGCACAAGATGGCTCTTTAGTCTGACTATTTCCTCGGTAATATTGCTCTTGTCTGCAAATATAGCCGCCTCTGCAAGGATCCTGTCCTCAGGAAACGATGCAGAGCTGCCTATAAGGTCGGTTATTTTTTCTTTGAGTCTTGCAGTATATCCTTCGGCAACCTGCGGAGCATATTTCTCTATTTCACAGACCTTGTCAGCTATAAGGCGGCCCCGCATCACCAGATCTTCTGCAAGCTTTTCTCCCTCTATACATCTCATTTTGTCCAGATTCTCAACCGCAATTTTAACCGGAACTATAAGGGAAGCAGTTACTTCGTCCTCATCTTCAACATCGGGCGCAGCCTTCATCACATCCGGAAGCGTTGCAAGAAACTGAAGCGATATGTCACCTGTCACATCAAATTCATTTCCAAGCTGTCTGAGGTTGTCATAGTACTGCTTTGCAACCGGCAGATTGAGCTTGACTGTAACATCATCTTCTGTCAGGTTTTCGACTATTACAGACACATCCATCTTGCCTCTGTTTACTGTTTCCTTGATTGCTGATTTTATCTTTTCTTCAGCAAAAGCATACCTTCTGGGCATTCTTACTGAAATATCACTGTATCTGTGGTTTACAGTCTTTATCTCAACTATTATATTTCTCTTGCCGTCAGAGTATTCCCCTCTGCCAAAGCCTGTCATACTTTTTATCATTCAATTTTCCTCCATTGTCTTATATTAGTTTTTAGTTGTTTTTCCCAACTGTCTAATGCTATCCAGATAATCCTGCTCCACCTGACTTTTTAAGTCTTTCATCATCCAAAGCAAAACCCTTCCGCATATACTCTTTTAATATACCAGTTGCCCATATACGAAATTGTATGCCCCGTTTAGATTTTACACGATACCCCACAGAAATAATTACGTCCAAACTGTAAAACTCTACAGGTTTGTCTGAATTTGGAATGTGCAAAACTTGCACATTCCCTTCTTGAACAAGCTCACCTTCTGTGAACACATTTTTTATATGTCTGGAAATAACAGAACGGTCTCTCATAAACAACTCTGCCATCTGTGCTTTTGACAGCCAGACTGTATCACCGTCAAATGTTGTTTCAATCTTTGCCATACCGTCCTCCGTCGTATAAATCAGAATGTCAGAATGTTTTTTTCATCGTTCACATTACTCAAAACAATACGCCTTCCTTCCTGTATTCAGCATAATAACTAAAATATTATATCACATAATACTCTCATGTGGTACAATAACTGTATCACACAAAACAGGAGATTATCAAATGGCATTTGACGGAATAATGACAGCTGCAGTAACTTATGAACTCAATCACATGCTGCAGGGAGGCAAAATCGAAAAGGTATACCAGCCCGAAACTGAGGAGCTGGTGCTTAACATACATTCTAAATCAGGCAAACTGAAACTTTATATGTCCTCTTCGGGCAATCACGCAGGGCTGTACCTGTCATCTGAAAGCTTCAGTAACCCCGCGAATCCGTCGGCATTTTGCATGCTGCTTCGCAAACATCTCCAAAGCGGCAGAATCACAAGTATAAAACAGGTCGGTTCCGAAAGAATAGCCGAAATATATATAGAAACCATGGATGAGCTCGGATTTAACGTGAACAAAAAACTGGTTGTCGAGATTATGGGCAAACACAGCAACATTTCTCTTGTGGATGAAGGCAGCGGCAAAATCATCGACAGCATTAAGAGAATTTCTATTGACACCAGCAGAGTAAGGCAATTGCTTCCGGGTATGATATATCACTACCCTCCTATGCAGGACAAAATCCCCTTCAAAGATGTTACGCCGGAGAATATATCAGCATTTGAGGGCAGGCGGCTTCTTGACTGCATAGGTGGCATCAGTCCCTCTATTGCCGATGAACTTGAGGGCAATGTATACGAAAACCTCGAAAATATCAGACTAAGGCTTGAATCCGGCAACTTCTCGCCTTGTGTATACCTCAAAGAGGACGGCTCACCGATGGAGTTTTCGGCATTCCCTCTCAGAGCCTACGAAAACAACCTTGACAAAGTCAATTTCACTACAGTAAGCGAAGCTGCCGAATACTATTTCTCTCACAGAGCATCTTCAAACAGAATCAGACAAAAAGGCAATGACCTCCTTAAAGCTGTCGAACAGAAGCTCAAAAAACTCTACCTCAAAAAACAAAGGCTGTCTGAGGATCTGCTCAAAGCCGAAAATTCAGAAGAGCTGAGACTGTATGGTGAGCTTCTGACTGCAAATCTGCACAGATGTAAAACAGGCGACAGAAGTGTTACTGTAGATAATTATTATGACAATACTACTGTAACCATACCCCTTGACATCAGATATTCGCCATCAAAAAATGCACAGATGTATTTCAAAAAATATGGCAAGTCAAAAACAGCAATCAAGGAAAAATCCCTGCAGATAGAAGAGAACAATCATGACATACAGTACCTTGAATCAGTGCTTTCATATATAGAAAACGCCGACAGCGCAGATACAATAGAAGCTCTGCGTGCAGAGCTTACAGCTGAAGGTTATCTCAAGAGAAGAAAAAACAATCCGGTGCAAAAAAAACAAAAGGCCTCCCCTCTTGAATATATATCATCAGAAGGCTTCAGAATCCTCGTAGGCCGAAATAACACCGAAAATGATACCCTGACATTGAAGATGGCGGGCAAAACCGATCTGTGGCTCCATACCAAAGATATTCCCGGCTCTCATGTCATCGTATTCACCGAGGGCAAAGAGATGGACGAAAAAACCATATTCGAAGCTGCAGCTATTGCAGCATACCACAGTAAGGCAAGAAACTCGGAACAGGTGCCTGTTGATTATGTGCCTGTCAGATATGTCAAAAAACCAAACGGTGCCAAACCGGGCATGGTTATATTCACAAACAACAGGACTGTATATGTAAAACCTGCAATACCTGATGGCAGATGATAAATCACTGTTTTATTCTTGCTACGATTTGGCACGGCTGATATAATTGAAGCAGGAAGTGTAATGTTAAGTGGGGGATTAAAACTCCGGAACAAGGAGGCAGTTTATGAACAAAAACAAATCAATATGGCAGCGCAGTATGGCTATATGCCTTACATTACTGCTATGCCTGTCAATGATGCCGGGGGCAGTGTTTGCAAATGGGGAAACAAATACTGATGACACTCCGGCCACCGATATTGCAATAGATGAAGTCAATTTCCCTGATGCAAACTTCAGGAGTTATGTATCGACTACTTTTGATAACGATAAAAATAACACTCTCAGCGAGGCTGAAATTGGTGCAGCGACAGTAATCAATGTAAGCAACAGCAGCGTATCAAGCCTTACAGGGATAGAGAAGTTTACAGCATTAACAAAGCTCGATTGTTCTGACAACAGACTTACAAGTCTGAACCTCAGCAGCAACACAGCATTAACATACATAGACTGCTCCAATAACTGGCTTACAAGTACAGATTTGATACTTCCTGCATTTAGTGCAGACAGCAAGAATACCACTCTGACAACACTCGACTGCTCAAACAACCAGCTTTCATATCTGAACCTTGAAAATTACAGCTTAGCTGCCGGAAATACAAATGGTGATGGAACAAAAACCGGCTTGATTGCGAATAACAATGTATACTACGGAGTCTTTGAAAAAGAAAGCGACAGAAGAGTAACCATGCCTGATGGCTTTGACAAAAGCAGAGTAGATGGCACTCCGGATGGAGTTGCTTTTAATGAAGACAACAATGCTTTGACTGTGGGTAATGATAAGACTGAGGTAACCTACAGCTATGAATGCAGTAACAGTAATACAGTAACTTTCAAAATCAAAGTAGCTGCTGCAAATAAAAATGCAAATGAAGCAATTACCAATATACCGGTTTACACATTGCAAAATAGTGCCGGTGGTTGGCAAAAAAGCAGCTCAACTGCAAGCTTTACTCCGGCTACTGCAATTGCATTAGATGAATATACAGCTAACGCTTACGATGGTGTCAGAATAGATTATACGCAGGGCGTTTCATCTGACGGTTTTGATAAATCCGCAAAGTACACCATTGCTGTTCCTCTAGCTGCGTGTAACAAAAATACTGTTTCCGGTAAAATCTCAGTTCCTACCCCGAAAAACTTTGATAAGAACAGGGAGTACAAGGTAGAGGCAGATACCGGCCTAACTACTGACACAAATGTTGCTGTTACTGATGACAATATTACATTTGACAGCGTGACATTGACAAGGTTTAGAGACTCAAGTTCAAAAGAGCTGACCGGCACTTACAACATGAGCTTCACTTTCTGTTATTCTGAACAAGCCTCATCATACAGCGGCGGGTATTACGTTACTAAAGACAATGTAACCAACACTACAGAGGCCGGTAATGAGAAGGTTACTACTGCAGATATCGATGCCAAAACCACTACAGATGCGGATGGCAACAAGACTGTTACTGCTACCGTAGATGAGACCACAGCAGAGAAGATTATAAAGAAGGCTGAATCAAACAACTCTGAAGAGATTGTTATAGACGCTACTAACGAAGCTGCTGCGGATAATAAAGCGGGCACTACAGCCGAAACAGACATCCCTGCAGATATAATCGGACAGATCTCTGATAAATCGAATGCATATCTGACGATTAAGACTGTTGCAGGAGAAATATCTCTGAACAAGAAAGCATTGTCATCAATTATTAATCAGATAAAAAAAATCAGTACGAACGAAAATGTCAAGTTCGTTATAAACACAATAGATAATAATTTCAACATTTATAAAGTGGATTTGAGCATCAAATACAACAACGAACTGATTAAGAACTTTGACGGCGGCATAATCAATGTTACCCTCAGCCTTGACAGCACCCTTATAAACAAAGATTTGAAGAGTGTATTCATAGATAACAAAGTATACAGCACAGTCACCGGAGCAAAGCACAAAGATATAATCAACTACTATAAAAACATTAATACTACTAATTACATTAATAATACAATCAACGATGGAGTTGAGAAATTCACCAGGCTCAACAACATTGATGAGACAAATTATCTAAAAATAATCGACACAAAGTTTGTTGATAACACATATACATTTACAACCACGCACTTCTCAACCTACGTGATTATGGAAGCATCAGAGGCTGATGCCATCATCAGAAGTCAGGTGTCAGACAGCGTGAAAAATCTCAGTATCAAGGCATCGTCATCTAAAACATCCAAGGGAAACATCAAGGTTACCCTGAGTGGCAGCTCAGATGAAATACAGGCGATTAAGGATCTTGGATACACTGTAAAATACAAATATTACAGGAGTACCAAAAAGACTAAAAACTACTCAGCAAGAATAGAGAAAAAAGCAAATACATACATCAATACCACAGGCAAAAAAGGTACCAGATACTATTACAAAGCCCGTGTTATGGTATATGATACAGACGGCAACATTGTAGCTAAGAGCAATCTTAATCAGTGTAAATATGCAAGCAGAATAAAATAATCTGAATAATGAAGGGCTGCCTCGCTGAAGGCACGCCCTTTTTAACTAGATTTATTGTTGTGGGTTTTCCAAAATATTTCCTTATTCTGATACATCATATCATCCGCGTTCCTGTAGGTTTCATCAAAGTCCTTTGCATTTTCAAGCTGTGCATACCCATAAGAAAAACCGTATGGAAGAAGCTTTGAATCAACTTTTTGTTCAATTTCTTTGAGGAAACTCAACAGTTTGCTCTCATCAACTTTTGGATAAAGGACGACGAATTCATCACCACCAATACGATAAAAGTTTGCCTGCCTTGGCAAAAGAGAAATAACCGTCTTAGCAAAATTTCTGATTGCTTCATCTCCTGCCACATGACCTGCCGCATCATTGATACGTTTGAGGCCGTTCACGTCAAATATAATTACGTGACTGGCATTTGTCCTTTTTAAATCACTGTACAGTACGCTCCTCCGATATGCCCCGGTGAGAGAATCTTTGCTGTAATAATCCATATAAAAATATACGTAATAAAAGATCATATTTACAATACATGCAGCCGGTAGTGAACCGAGAATTCCGAATTCCGATTCTAAAAATACAGCAAGACCGCACATCACAAGAGTTGAAGACGAAACAAGAATCTCTGAAACTCTGCCTCTACGCATACGCAAAATACTGAAGAAAAGAAAATATACAAGATATATTCCCCCTACAACAAATGGCAGATATTTGAGAGTACCGCTACTGTATTTATTGGCATCGTCGTACGAAAATACAATACCGGTAAATGGTGAACTGAGTAAGAATGCCGCATTTATTGCAAGCGGCAATGCCAACAGCAGTATATGACTTTTCCTTTCGCCTCTGATCGGTATAATCAGCATAATAAAAGCAATCCCAGGTCTCAAAATATATGCTGATATGGCAAATATCCAGCGCTGCCAGTTTGGCTCTGTGCAATATGGACTTGCAAAAAAAGACTCACCTATCTCTGCAGCAATTACAGCTAAAATCGCAATTGTACCTGCAACAAAATACTTTGAAATTCCCTCTACCATCACTGTCTTGCCCACATATATGAATATGAGGAAACAGATACATGCCACTATCGATATGAGGTATTGCATTGTATGTTCCAATAACATGTTAACTTTCCTCCGTAAATAATACCACGTTTTGTATATTGCAAGTATACTGGAAAACAAGTAAAATTACAAGACCATTTTGCAGGAGCAAATCATTTCCATGTGCCATTACAATTATAGGCGGCTTTTCGCCGCCTACATTGTTCAAAATATTTATCTGCTTTTACTCTTGTTTTGCTTCTCACTCTCACCAAATTATTTGATAATAGTGCATACAGCATCAGGTCCGCATCCAGCTGCATTACCCTCGTCAGTATCAAGATGAACTTCTCTTTCGTGAGCATCGCCTGAACGTACAAGTACATTGTTGAATACAAGGCCTCTTTCACCTTCAATCTTGATGCTTACGATATCCTTGTCCTTAACACCTGCTTCCTGTGCCTGTGCCGGTGAAAGATGTACGTGTCTTAAAGCAACGATAACACCGTGATCAATTTCAACTTCTCCGCAAGGTCCTACGATTTTGCATCCCGGAGTTCCTTCGAGCTTGCCTGATTCTCTGACTGGAGCCTTAACGCCTATGGTTCTTGCATCTGTCATGGCAAGTTCAACCTGTGTTTCTGCTCTTGCAGGTCCTAAAACTCTGATTCCCTTGAGAGTTTTTTTAGGTCCAACTATATCAACCTTTTCTTCACATGCAAACTGTCCGGGCTGTACCAGCGGTTTGGTCGGTGTCAGTTCATGACCCTTGCCGAAAAGAATTTCGATGTGATCCTTCTGAAGATGAAGGTGTTTGTTTGATAATCCGATTTTTACTTCATAACCCATAATATTTCTCCTTTGTATATGTAAATTATTCATTTAAATAACTGATGTATGGAAGGTTTCTGTATTTTTGATCATAATCAAGTCCGTAACCTATTATGAACAAATCGTCCACCTCAAAGCCTACATAATCAGGCTGAACCTCGCTTCTCCTGCCTGCCGGCTTGTCTAAAAGCGTACAGAGCTTGAGTGTTTTGGGTCCTCTGTTTGCAAGATATTTTTCAAGATAGGAAAGAGTTATTCCTGAATCTATGATGTCTTCTACTATTATGACATTTTTGCCTTCGATATCAGAATCAAGGTCTTTGTTGATTTTTACAACTCCCGATGTTTTAGTGGATGAGCCATAGCTTGAACATGCCATAAAATCGATAGTGCAGTCAAGTGTGATATTTTTCATAACATCAGCCATCCAAAGTGTTGCTCCTTTGAGAATGCCTATGAGCATTACCTCTTCTCCTGCAAATTCCTCTGAAATCTGCATGCCAATCTCTTTTGCTCTCGCTTTTATCTGTTCCTCGGTTATAAGGACGGTGCCTACAGTATTAGCTGTCACTTCGAGATCCTCCTTTATCTTCGTTTACAGTATAGTGCACATCATCGACTGTATCCTTGTATTTTTTTGATAAATCGATGCTTTTTTCTCCCAGCCAGTATTTATCAAGTTCGTCACGCAGATACCACAGGATAAACAGCCACAGGAAAAAGTCATCAATAAATCCTACCGGTCCGAATACAGGCGGTATTATATCAATTGGCAAAAACAAATATATGATACCGCCAATAATAATCGCTTTTTTGTACCATTTGACGGATTTGTCCTGCATCATGAATTTGATGGCTTTGATCCTTTTGCCTATGACTCTGAAGCTGAAAAAATTCATTTATTCTTCTCCCAACAACCTCTCTATTTCATCCAAAAGCTCATCCTGCCCGGTTCTCTTCAAAGCAGAACATGCGATTACTCTGTCTTCAGGCTTCATTCCAAGAGTTTTTCTGATAACTGATATGCTTTTGTTTATCTGATTTCTTGAAATTTTGTCTGCCTTGGTTGCAACAACAAGGCCGTCAAGGCCATAAGCCTTGAGGTATTCATACATCTGAACATCCTGTTTTGACGGTTCATGGCGTATATCCACAAGCTGTACTGTTTTAATCAGATTGTGCCTTGCCGAAAAATATTGTTCCATCATATCTCCCCAGTTTTCGCTAATCTGCCTGGATACTTTGGCATATCCGTATCCGGGCAAATCCACAATCCTGAAGCTATCGTTGATATTGTAAAAATTAATAGTCCTGGTCTTGCCCGGGCTTCCTGATACTCTTGCCAATGCTTTCCTGCCTGTTATAAGGTTCAGGAGAGATGACTTGCCAACATTTGATCTGCCGGCAAAAGCTATTTCTTTGATATTGTCCTCAGGATACTGACTCTTTTTTACGGCAACAGCCTCAAGCTGCGAAGTTTTGATTTTCATCACTTTCCCTTCCTTACCAGAACCTGATCAAGCGCGTCTTTGGCATTTGAAATCAAAACAAACTCTATCTCATTTCTTACTTTTTCAGGTATATCATCTATATCTGCTTTGTTGTCTGCAGGAAGCAGAACTTTTCGGATACCTGCTCTGTGAGCAGCAAGCACTTTTTCTTTGATGCCTCCTACAGGAAGCACTTTGCCTCTCAACGTAATCTCACCTGTCATGGCTATGTCTTTGCGCACCGGTGTGTTTGTAAGCGTTGAAATCATAGCTGTACACATTGTAACTCCGGCAGACGGGCCGTCTTTTGGTGTGGCTCCTTCCGGAATATGTATATGCAAATCCTGCGTTTTGTAGAAATCTTTTTTGATTCCAAGCTTGCCTGCAATGGATCTGATGTAGCTGATACCCGCCTTGGCTGATTCCTGCATTACATCTCCCAGCTGGCCTGTGAGAACAAGTTTGCCCGTACCTGGAACAACTGTTGTCTCTATAAACAGGGTATCTCCTCCGACTATCGTCCAGGCAAGGCCTGTAGTGACTCCGACTTCGGTCTCCCCTTTGATTATATCATATCTGTATTTCTTCTTGCCAAGATAATCCGAAAGATTTGCAGATGCTATCTCAAAGGTCTCTGCCTCGCCTGATACCATTTTTCTTGCTGTTTTTCTGCAAAGATTTGCAATCTCTCTTTCAAGATTTCTGACTCCTGATTCTCTGGTATAATAGTTGATAAGATCTCTTATCGCATCTTCTGTAATAGTGATGTTCTGTTCCTTGAGACCGTGTTCTTTTATTTTTTTTGGTATAAGATATCTATTTGCTATTGCAAGCTTTTCTTCTTCTGTATATCCGTTTACCTCTATGATTTCCATTCTGTCAAGCAATGGTCTTGGAATTGTCTCAACTGTATTTGCAGTGGTTATGAACATTACCTTTGAAAGATCAAATGGAACTTCCAGATAATGATCCGTATAATCTTTGTTTTGTTCAGGGTCAAGAACTTCAAGCAGTGCAGAAGCAGGGTCACCCTTGTAATCTGCTCCTATCTTGTCTACCTCATCAAACAGAAATACAGGATTATTGGTGCCTGTATCCTTGATGCCTGATATAATTCTGCCCGGGATTGCACCGATATATGTTCTTCGGTGTCCTCTGATTTCGGCTTCATCTCTGACACCGCCAAGTGACATTCTGAAAAATTCTCTGTCAAGAGCTCTTGCTATCGATCTTGCAATAGATGTTTTGCCTACTCCCGGAGGGCCTACAAGACAGAGAATAGGGCCTTTGAGGCTCTCTGTAAGCTTCATTACAGCTATATATTCCAGGATTCTATCTTTGACTTTTTTGAGTCCGTAATGGTCCTCTTCAAGTATTTCCTCGGCTTTTTTGATATCAACCTCTGATTCTGATGAGTTATTCCAAGGCAATGCAAGTATTGTCTCAATATATGTTCTTGATACAGTGCTTTCTGCTGACATTGGCTGCATCTTGCCAAATCTTTTGATTTCTTTTTCGATTTTCTGATGGGTTTTTTCAGCCAGATTAAGCTCTTTGAGTTTTTTGAGCCATTCGTTTTGCTCGTTTTCGATATCCTCGTCAATTCCAAGTTCATCCTGAATAGCTCTCATCTGTTCTCTCAGATAGTATTCTTTCTGATTCTGGTTCACCTGGCTTTTAACTTTGGCAGAGATGTCCTGTTCAATTTTCATGATTTCAATCTCGCGCACAAGGATTTCATGCAGCCTGCTCATTCTTTCGCATACATCAAGTGTTTCAAGCAGTTCCTGTTTTTCTTCGATTTTAATGTCAACATGTGATGCAACTATGTCTGCAAAAATCGAAAGATTATCTATTTCTCTGACTGTGCCAAGAGTCTCACCATTGAGCCTGTGTGTAAGCTCCGCATATTCATCAAAGGCTGTCTCTACGCTTCTTTTGAGAGCCAGTATCTGAGGTGTAATCTCCTCAGGCACTATCTCTTCCACTTCCTCAAGGGTGCATTTAATATATGGAGCTTCCTGAATTATTCCGCTGATTTTTGCTCTATGCAGTCCTTCTACAAGAACTCTAATGGTATCTCCCTGAAGCTTGAGCATCTGTTTGATTTTTGCAACAACACCCATGCTGTAATAGTCTTCTTTCACAGGAAGCTCAACATCTTCGTCTTTTTGGGATGTGAGAAATATCATCTGATTAGTAACCATTGCAGTCTCAAGTGCTTTTACAGATTTCTCTCTTCCAACATCAAAGTGAAGAACCATATTAGGGAATATATGAAGTCCTCTGAGTGGAATCATCGGAAGAGCATTCAACTCTGAAGAAGAGTTTTGCACTTCTTCTGCAGCTTTTTCCTCCATGTCCAGAAGTTCATCGAGCAATTCTTCAATGTCCTCTGGTATATTCAGATTTTCATTGTTTTTTTTATCAGTCATACATTATCCTCCAGCTGATATATGTAATTGATATGGCGACAATATGCCGCCTTTGGTTTATGATGCTGTTTCTCTACTGTCATTTTCAGATGCAAAGACTAAAGTCGGCGCTACACTGTCAGTGATGGTCTCTTTTGTGACAATGCATTTTGTAACATCTTCTCTTGACGGAATTTCATACATTATATCAGTCATTACTTTTTCAATTATACTTCTTAATCCTCTTGCTCCTGTTTTTCTCTCGATAGCCTGTTTGGCAATGGATTTGATTGCATCAGGCTCAAATTCAAGGTCAACATTGTCTATCTCAAAGAGTTTCTTGTATTGTTTAACAAGTGCGTTTTTGGGTTCGGTAAGAATTCTAACCAAAGCATCCTCTGAAAGTTCTCTGAGAGTAACTATCGCAGGAAGCCTGCCTATAAACTCAGGAATAAGACCGAATTTGAGCAGGTCTTCAGGCTGTATCTGTTTGAGGATTTCCTCTTCATCATGGTTTTGTGAAACGATGTCCGCATTAAAGCCTATGGTTTTTTCACCTATTCTTCTCTGAATTATCTTGTCAAGCCCATCAAATGCACCGCCGCATATGAACAGTACATTTGTCGTGTCAAACTGTATGAATTCCTGCTGCGGATGCTTGCGTCCGCCCTGAGGAGGTACATTTGCTACAGTCCCTTCTAAGATCTTGAGAAGTGCCTGCTGCACACCCTCACCGCTTACATCTCGTGTAATAGATACGTTCTCTGATTTTTTGGCGATTTTGTCTATTTCATCAACATAGATAATTCCTTTTTGTGCTTTTTCGACATCATAATCCGCAGCCTGAAGCAGTTTGAGCAGAATGTTTTCAACATCTTCTCCAACATACCCTGCTTCTGTAAGGGCTGTGGCATCAGCAATGGCAAACGGCACATTAAGTATCTTTGCAAGGGTCTGAGCCAACAGGGTTTTGCCTGAACCTGTAGGTCCTATCATAATGATATTGCTTTTTTGGATTTCGATATCATTGTCGTCTTTATCAAGATAATTGATTCTCTTGTAATGATTGTAGACAGCAACAGCCAAAGCTTTTTTGGCTTCATCCTGATCAATGACATAATCGCTCAAAGTCTCGCTTATTTCTTTTGGTTTTGGTAATTTGCCATCACCTGCTGTGTATGTATCATCAGCTTCAGCTTCCATACCCTCTTCTAATATTTCTGTGCAAAGCTTGATGCATTCATCACATATGTATACATCAGGTCCTGCTATGAGACGTCTTACCTGTCTTTGCGGTTTGCCGCAAAAAGAGCATTTCAGCTGTCTTTTGTCATCATATTTGTCCATATTATATGTCCCCCTGTCTGCTCTTTATAACCTTGTCTATAAGTCCATATTCACATGCTTCATCTGCACTCATGAAATTATCTCTGTCAGTGTCTTTTTCGATGATATCAAGTGGTTTACCTGTGTTTACACTCAATATCTGATTCAGTTTTTGTTTGGTTTTGATAATATGCTCTGCATGAATTTTGATATCTGAAGCCTGCCCCTGTGCTCCGCCTAAAGGCTGATGTATCATGATTTCCGCATTAGGCAATGCATATCTTTTGCCTTTTGTGCCCGCAGAAAGCAAAAAAGCTCCCATGCTTGCAGCCATGCCGACACATATGGTTGAAATCTCAGGCTTGATATATTGCATAGTGTCATATATCGCCATTCCGGCAGTTACTGAGCCTCCCGGTGAATTTATATATATACTGATATCCTTGTCCGCATCCTCTGCTTCAAGAAACAAAAGCTCTGCAACAACAAGGCTTGCGGTATGTTCAGTAATTTCTTCTCCAATAAATATGATCCTGTCCTTTAAGAGTCTTGAATAAATGTCATAAGAGCGCTCCCCTCTCGCAGTCTGCTCTATCACATATGGTACTAATGACATCCAGGCACCCCTTTCTAATTACGCTTTAACCGATTGGGCATGCCCAATCGGTTAAAGCAATATCTTCAAATATATCTTTCAGTGTTTCACTATTTAATAACTGCTTTTTCGAAAAGATAGTCAACAGCTTTTTTGATTTTAATGTCTTTTTCCATGAAAGCAATGTTGTCAGGTCCAAGCATTTCTTTAATCTTGTCTGCATCAAGCTGATACTGCATTGCCATGAATTCGATTTCTTTGTCTACATCTTCCTTGTCTGCCTGTATATCTTCCTGCTCTGCTACCGCCTGAATCAACATTCTTGTTTTGACTTTCTTTGCAGCTTCGTCTTTGATTTCTTCTCTGAAATCATCAGCACTTGTCTGCAGATACTCAAAGTATTTGTCAAGTGACATACCCTGTGCTCTCAGCTGCTGGTCAAATTCTCTCATCATGCCTGATATTTCATCCTGAACCATTGCATCCGGTACATATATATCATTTGCATTGTATATCTTCTCAAGTATTGCATTTTTCATCTGGTTCTCTGAATTTGCTTTTGCAGCCTTTTCGAGGTTTTCTCTAATCTGAGCCTTGAATTCATCGAGTGTATCACATTCGCTTACATCTTTGACAAATTCATCGTCGACTTCAGGGATCTCCTCTTCTTTGACTTCATGAACCTTGCACTTGAATATTGCTTCGGCACCGGCTAAATTTTCTGCATGATACTGTTCCGGGAATGTGACTTTGACTTCAACATCATCCCCTGCATTTGCTCCTATAATCTGCTCTTCAAATCCAGGAATGAAAGTGCCTGAGCCTATCTTGAGAGGGTATCTTTCGGCTGTACCTCCTTCGAATTGCTCATCTCCAACATATCCCGCATAATCGATAAGGACTGTATCTCCTTCTTTTACAGGTCTGTCAACCAGCACCATTCTGGAGTTTCTCTTTTGAAGTGATTCGATTTCACTGTCTATATCCTCATCTGTAATTTCTTTTTCAATCTTATCTATTTCAACGCCCAGATAATCCTTGACTTCTACATCAGGATATACCTCAACTTCAACATTGGCTGTAAGCTCTTTGCCCTTTGCTATTTCGCCAAAAGTAAGCTTTGGCATATCTATAACTTCAAGCTCCAGCTCGTCTATGGCTGCAGCATAGTTTTCCTGTATAAGTGAATTGATTGCATCATCAAAGAATACGCCCTCTCCATAGTGCTTTTCGATGATGCTTCTTGGGGCTTTGCCTTTTCTGAAGCCGTCAATTGCAAACTGGTTTTTGTTTTTTTGATATGCCGCAATCTGAGCCTTTTCGAACTCATCTGCTGTAAATTCCATTGAGAACTTGACAACGTTTTTTTCTTTTGAAATAAATGTTGATTTCATTTGATATATATCCTCCTAAAATTGTTAACGTTTTAATACAAAGCAGTGTATATTATAACCTTTTTTTCCCGAAAAGTAAAGGATTTAAACGGGAAAATCCGCCTTCTGGTCTCCAAGCAATGCAAGGCCTCTGCCATACTTGCTGGTGTTTTCTGCTTTGAGATTGTATGATTTTTGTATTTGTTTTCCCAGCTTCACAAGATCCGCTTCGCTTCCCGAATAAAGCTCTATCTCCATTTCACATATCGGGCAAGAGCCGCCAGCTGTAACTATATCGCCCTGATCCACTGATATTTCCATAATAGTGCCTCTGTAATCCACTCTGAATTTTTCTCTTGCAAAATTCATTTCCATTACAGGTATGAGTTCCTTGTTTGCAATCTCTGATGCAATATCTCCGATAAGCTCATCGCCTGCAAATAAAGACAATTTGGGATTGGCAATAAAATCATCCTCTGTAACAGGCGCATTTATTTCTTCTCGTCTGTGAAGGCCGTCACTGGCAATGCCTCTTCTCTTGAGTGTAGCAATATATCTGCTTCCCTCTCTCCTTATCCTGAATGCTATATGATTTTTTTGAAAGTCAGATTCAGCCGTATCAAAATACACGGCATGCATTGCCATGGTTTCTCTTGAATCTTTTTTTTCGATGGATGTAAGCATTCTGTCCTCCATAATACTTTGGATTATGCGCTCATCATCAATGCTGTATTTAAGCTCTGTCTCCATTTCATACCCTTCCTCGTCTGAAACAACAAATACTTTTCTATTTATATCACATTGCAAAGCTTATTGCAATACGTATATTCATACTTTGGCAATACAAAAACAGAAGGTATGGAATCACCATACCTCCCGCATACATACAGATGTATATCAGATATTATTCGTATCTTTTTCTGTAGCTGATTTCTGTAGGTTTTCTGCCTTCTTTC
>CAZDQV010000039.1:0-17857 GCA_964507795.1 uncultured Oscillospiraceae bacterium
GAAAAGACGGCGACATATATCGCGTGTATAAATACAGTGCTGTCAAACTTGCCAGTGGTAAATGGAGTAGTGACTATGGATATCTGATCGGAAAGATTATACCCGGGGAAGGGTTTTTCCCTAACAAACGTTATCAGAAGGAACTCGAAGAACAGGAGCAACCATCTTTTCCTGATGGAATAACGGATGTTGCATACGGCAATTATGCTTTGTTAATGGAGCTTTCAAAAGACATTTTAGAAAAACTGAAAACATGTTTTGATCCCGAAAGAGCTGCACAGATATATTGTTATGCACTGATTCTTTGTGCTAATGGATTTATACATATTGACCAGGTGGATGATTTCTATCAGGAAAGTTTTCTTTCTTTGAGATATGATAAATATTCTTTCAGAATGGGATATACGGCGCTTTCCAATCTACTGCATGACCTTGGGCTCCGTGGTAATCCAATACGAAAGTTTGAACAGAATTTGATTGATGAAAGTTCTAAAAACATAGCAATTGATGGGCATGTTATCCGCTCATGCTCCATGGAAAATGATTTGGCCGAACCAGGATACAAAGTACGAGAATTAAAGGCACCACAGGTTAATGTCCTTATAGCATATGACATACAAAATCGAAATCCTCTCATGTACCGCACATACAGAGGTTCCAGTGTTGATAAGAAAAGTGTGGAGGAGTTTCTTTTGAGTCGCTCATTTACAAATACAAAATTTGTAGTTGACCGTGGTTTCTTTTCTGAAAAGATTCTTGAAATTATGAGCAGCAACGGGAACTGTTATACCATTCCTCTTGCAAACAGCAACAAGGAACTCAAGCGCATCAAAAGGACTCTACAGTATACGTCTAGTGAATTTGTGTACAAATCAGGCAAGAAAAATTCAGCACGCATCATATATTACGAAGAGGCTCTCGATGACAAAACCCGAATCATTGTTTTCAAAGATGTAGATGAGAATAACTCCAAACGTAAGAACTACAAACAGCTTATGGATATGGAAGAAAACGGCTATACACAAGAAAACTATGATAAATTCTGTGAATGGTGGGGTGTTTACTTCCTTCAGACCACATCAGAAGATCCGGCATCGGTGGTTTACTCTGATTACAAAGGGCGCTGGGCAATTGAAACATACAACAATTACATAAAGAATGATGCAGACTTTAATGATCTCAAATTGCAGGATTACTATGTTCAGCATGGCTTTGACTTCATAATGCTTGTGACAGGTCTGATTCATGAGAAATTGAATGCAGCGGTTCGCTCGATGAAGAAGCCAAGCATTTCAGCCTTCGATATACTGGTAAAAGCAGGTCATATGCGGATGGTTTGTAGTGAAAACGAGTGGTATCTCCATAATACCAGGACAAAGGATTTAAAATTACTTGAAACAATTGGATTTATTCCAGAGAAGAGCTATTCAATTTAAAGGGACGAGCTGCTCATATGTACAGAAACCTTAATGATTGTGTTTAGAGAAAGAAAGTCAAGCAATCAAACCTCAACACATAGTATTTTTACTTTCAACGACATTTGACATTTGTTTTCTCGGCAGTTAGTCTTTCAATAGTTTCCCCGTCACGCCTCTCAAAATAATAGTTATTCAGCCACACCTATATCCTCTCAAGTAGTCAGAACTGTTGTCACTGCATCAAAAAAAGGATCCCGGCAGACTACCCATTATCGTGGCAATCTGCCGAAATCCCTTGATTCTAAGCCTTATACAGCATTTTTACTTGTCCACTTTAGACAGAAGAACTACGCACTCAACATGCTTTGTCATAGGGAAATTATCAAAGGCTTTAATCTTCTTAACCTCATAACCATTCCCCTGTATATATCTGAGATTGTCTGTAAGACTCTTTGGATTACATGATATATATACTATCTGTTTCACACCATAGTCAAGTATTTTCCCAAGAGCCTTGGGTTGAATCCCGACTCTTGGCGGATCCACAACAATCACATCAGGCTTTTTATCAAGGCTCTCCAGCACCTCAAACACATCCCCTGCAATGAATGTACAGTTGTCAAGGCCATTAAGCCTTGCGTTCACCTTTGCGGCTTCAACCGCCTCCGGAACGATCTCAACTCCCGTAACAGTCTTTGCTTTTAGAGCCAGTGCCTGAGTAATTGTACCTGTCCCGCAATAAAGATCAAAGACATCCTTATTCTCAAAATTGTCTATAAGGGATATCGCTTCAGTATAAAGTCTCTCTGCAGCCTCCACATTGGTCTGAAAGAATGAAAATGCGCTCACTTTGAAATCAAGCCCCATTATTTTTTCCATATAGTAATCTCTGCCCCACAATATTTTGAGCTCGTCACAGTAAACTGCATCAGCAAGCCTGTCATTGACAGTTCTCAGGACTCCAACAATTTTGTTGTCAAGCTCAAGGCCTGTAACAAGACTCACAAAAGCATCATCATCAAAGCTTCCCTGAGATGATGTGACTATATTGACAAGCAGTTCTCCAGTACGCACACCATGGCGTATAACAAGATTTCTGAGAAGGCCTACATGATTTTTTTTGTGATAAAATCCATATCCTCTGTCTTGGCAGAATTCAAGCACTGCGCTTAAAATTCTGTTAAAATCTTCCGGAACAAGCTGACACTCATCAACAGTGACAATAGACATGAAATGCTTTTTTCTGTGCATGCCAAGGCACAGCGGTCCGTCTTTAACTGTATCTCCAAAGGTATATTCCATTTTGTTGCGGTATCTGTATTGTGAAGGGCTTCCCTGTATGCCCGAATTCTCTCCTACCTTTATCTTTTTGCTCTCAAGCAGCATGGAAACATCGTTTTCTTTTTCGCCAAGCTGCTGCTCATAGGATTTGCCCTGATGAATGCATCCACCGCATAATTCTCTATGTTTACATATATCCATTAAAATCTTCCGTACTTTCTGTAGAATTCTTCTTTGTATTCGAGGAATCTATCCTCTTCAATAGCCTCCCTTATATTCCTCATCATATTTATAAGGAAGTGCAGATTATGATTTGACAGGAGCATCGATGAAAGTATCTCATCCGCCTTAAACAGGTGTCTTAAATATGCCCTTGAATAATTCCTGCATGTATAGCAGTCGCATTCCGGATCAAGAGGCGTAAAGTCTCTTTCGAATTTCGCATTTTTGATATTGAGTCTGCCATGACTTGTCATAGCCATGCCATGCCTTGCTATTCTGGTAGGAAGCACGCAGTCAAACATGTCAACACCACGCTCTACTCCTTCAAATAGATAATCCGGTGTTCCAACGCCCATGATGTATCTTGGCTTGTCCTCCGGCAGATAATCCACACATCCACCAAGAATTTCAAGGAACAGTTCTTTTGGCTCTCCCACACTCAATCCTCCTATTGCATATCCGGGAAGATCCATATCTACTATTGCCCTGGCACTCTGTTTACGAAGGTCAGGATACATCCCGCCCTGCATTATTCCAAACAGTGACTGTTTTTCTGTGTTTTTGTGATATGCCTTGCATCTTTCGAGCCATCTGTGAGTTCTCTCCATCGACGGAACTATATACTCTCTATCTGCAGGATATGGTGCGCATTCATCAAAGGCCATCATGATATCTGAACCCAGAGCGTTTTGTATTTCCATCGATTTTTCAGGTGAAAGCATATGCTTTGAGCCGTCTATATGAGATCTGAACTCAGCTCCCTCCTCTGTTATCTTGCGAAGTGCTCCAAGGCTGAATACCTGAAATCCTCCGCTGTCAGTGAGTATAGCTCTATCCCAGTTCATGAATTTATGAAGTCCTCCCGCTTCCTTTACTATTTCATGTCCCGGTCTCAGATAAAGATGATACGTATTTGAAAGTATTATCTCCGCTCCCATATCGGCCACCTGTTCAGGTCTCATAGCCTTGACTGTAGCCTGCGTACCTACAGGCATGAAAACAGGAGTCTGTATGTCTCCGTGTGGAGTGTGAACAACGCCTCTTCTTGCTTTTGTTCTCTTGTCTTTTTTTAGTAACTCATAGGTAACTGCATCCTTGCTCATTGTATTTCCTTTCGATTTATCTTATTAATCTGTTTTGGGCTTTTGAAATATTTTAACAATGCCAAGTTGTGTCAGAGTAAATTTCACATTGTCAAAACATTTCTCTGTGTCAAGGTCTACCACCCATTCATACCCTTCATTCAGGTATTGGAGTGCCTCTTCTCATATCCCTGTGACAATATCTGTACCACGCTCGGCACACTGGAAAAAAAAGCCCCTCGCCTTGCGGCGAAGGACTAAACTTGCTTTATGGATATATTCTATCAATCACAAATTAAAAAGTCAATAGACTCTGCCGTTAAATTTACGCATTTATAGCTGTTATTGTTTAAATTAAAAAAGCCACTACCCGTCAGGATAATGGCCTGTTTCTAATCATATATCTTAATTGTGATATACCTTACTCCCCATTTAATGCAGCCTGCATTTGTATTCATATATACATCAATGATATTTCCTTTAATCATTCCACCTGTATCTGCTGCTGTTGCATATCCGTATCCGGGTATATATACCTTGGTCCCGAGTTTGATAACCTCAGGATCCACAGCAATCACGCCTTTGGTGGCTTTTTTGCCGTTGGCGGTTGTACCTCCGCCCGAATATGCATAAGCCTTGACTTTAATCGTCCTCGGATAAGTGGTGCCTTTTGCTTTTGCAGAAAGGTTGCTTTCTGTAATAATGCCACTCTCATCCTTCATATAAGCTGATACTCTGTATGTTTTTTTGGTATTGGTATCAAGTCCTGAATTAATATAGGAGCACTTGTCTTTGTTTTTAATTGTTTTGATACATGTATATTTATCTTTAGATTTGTTGTATCTGTATACTTTGTATCCATCCGCATTATCTACGGAATCCCATGTAACTTTAATCTTTGATTTACTGATGCCTTTAGCTTTGACATTGCAGGGTGCATCTATACTCTCTGCAACTGTCTCGGAAGTCTGGGAAGCTGTCTGCTGGGATAAGGTGTTTTCTTCGTCTGCAAATACTGTTACAGTTGATAAACTCATTGTGATTATCATCATTACTGCTATAAGCAGACTAATCCATCTGAATCTCATAGATATTCCTTTCTTTCTGTCTCTTTCGTTTCTCACTTATGCACTGATTCTACCACAGTTTTGCCTCATTTGTCAAGAGGTTTTGCCCAAAACAGAAAAATTGGAATTGCATCTATACTGTCAGATCTGCAAATTCTGCACATAGAAGTGCTACTATTTCATGCGGGTTCACTCCTATCGAAACACCCGGTTTTCCTGCACTTACATATATTTTATCAAGATTGCATGCCAAGCTGTCTATGACTGTTTGAAATTGTTTTTTCATGCCTACAGGAGAACAGCCGCCCTTGATATACCCTGTCACCTTAGTTATATCTTTGGCATGAAGCATTTCAAGCTTTTTTATCCCTAAGGCTTTTGCTGTTTTTTTCAGGTCAAGTTCTTTTGCAACAGGTATCACACAAACATAATGTTCTCTGTCACTGCCTGTCGTCACAAGAGTTTTAAAAACAACAGATTCATCTGTGCCCGTTTTGTGAGCCGCATCAACTCCGCTTACAAATCCTCCTGATACATCATATTCAAGCACATCATATCCGATGTTTGCATTTTCTATTATTCTCATCACATTTGTCTTGGTATTTTTGCTCATTATCTTGGCTCCCTTACCAGGTATACATTTTCAAACCCGTATCTGTCTGATTTTGCAATACCAACCGTTTCAAATCCTTCTTTCATATAGAAATCCACATTTTCTGAACCGTTGGTAAACAGCATAAGGGGTCTATTGCGGCAGTCAGCATATTCGGCAACTGTATGTATCAGTTTCCTGCCTCTTCCCTGTCCCTGACATCTGCCTCTCACTCCCAGAAAATCCACATAAATATGCGGATACGGTATATCCATAGTGCTTTCAAGCTCATCAAGCTCATTGAATACAGCTTTGTATTTTTTTTGTTCTTCTGATGAGAGTCTGTTTCTTGCAGCTCTGTATCCTTTGGAATAACTGCCTGCAGCAATATATTTTGTCAGTGTGCAGTTCATTTTTTCAGAATCCACAATTGCAATTGCATCATCAATATTCTCGTCTACAGAATATATATGGCCGTATTTCAAATCATACATGCCATAAAATCTCAGAGTCATTTCAATTGCAGCAAGCCTTCTGTCTTTCTCTGTGAAAGCTTTTGCAAGCTTTGGATAATCACAAAACGCATCAAGCCACATTGTGAAGAGTTTTTCTTTCTCGTTTTTTTTAACTTCATATAATTCATTCAGCATATCAATCACCTGTAACCATCTGTGCAATTCTCACAGTATCCATTGCATCAGCTGCATAAAAGTCCGCTCCTATCTCCATTGCATAATCTTCTGTAAGTACCGCACCTGCCACCAGAATTTTTGTATCAGGACTGTTTTGTTTCATTATTCTGATGGTTTCCTCCATTGACGGTACTGTAGTCGTCATAAGTGCTGACAGGCCTATCAGTCTGCAGCCTTTCGCATTTTGGAGCACTGTTTCCGGTGCAACGTCTTTTCCAAGATCCACAACATAAAAGCCATAGCTTTCAAGCAGTGCTTTTGCAATGTTTTTGCCTATGTCGTGGATATCTCCCTTGACAGTGGCCACGACTATTTTTTTGCTTTCGTCTATATTTGAAGGCATATTGCTCCTTAATATATCAAAAGCTTTACCTGCCGCTTCAGCTGACATTATGAGCTGAGGCAGAAATATTCTTTTGGCTTCAAATTCTTCCCCTGCACTGTTTAATGCCGGAATAAGCTCTTCGTTGATTATATCAATCGGTGCTTTGTCTTTGACAAGCTGCACGGTTATTTCCTGTGCAATATCTGAAAGGCCTTTTTGAATTGCATAGGAAAGAGTCATATCATTATTTACTGTTTCCTGTTTTTTTTCTTCTTTTCCTTCAGTATATGCTATGTATTCCATGCACCCCTTATCTTTGCCTGCAAGTGCTTTGTATGAATAATATGCTTTCATCATATCCTGCGAATACGGATCCATTATGGCTGCATCAAGCCCTGCATAAAGCGCCATTGTGAAAAAAGCAGAGTTGATGGTGCTTCTTGTCGGAAGTCCGAATGAAACATTTGATACTCCAAGGCTTGTCGATACTCCAAGCTTTTGTTTTATCATGTTTACCGCAGCAAGTGTTACAGCTGCACTTTTATTGTCTGCAGATATTGTCATTGTCAGAGGATCTACTATTATGTCTTTTTTGCAAATGCCATACTCCGCCGCTTTATTTATAATTTTGCATGCAATATTGAATCTGCCTTCTGCTGTATCTGGTATACCATCTTCATCCATAGTGAGAGCCACTACAACTCCTCCGTATTTCCTGACAAGAGGAAATACAGCTTCCATGCTTTTGGCACTGCCGTTTACAGAGTTTACCATTGGTTTGCCATTATATATACGCATTGCTTTTTCGAGTGCTTCCGGGTCAGCTGTATCAATCTGAAGAGGTAAATCTGTAACGCTTTGAAGTTCTCTGACAAGCTGCGTGAGAACTTCCGGTTCATCAATATCCGGAATTCCCGCATTGACATCAAGTATGTGTGAGCCTGCTTCCTCCTGCTTTATTGCTTCTGCAAGTATATAGTTGTAATCTCTGTTTCTAAGAGCTTCTTTTACTTTTTTCTTGCCTGTAGGATTGATTCTTTCACCGATTATAACGGGGAGAGAGCCAAACTCTGCAGTATGTGAATATGATGAGACCATGCTGTATGGTTTTGGTTTGGCACATTCAAACGGTATACCTTTCACTTTGTCTATCATTTTGCTGATATGCTCAGGAGTTGTGCCGCAGCAACCTCCGAGTATCATGCCGCCCTGCTTTGCAATCTCTGCCATAATATCAGCGAACTGTTCCGGTGATATATCGTAAACAGTCTGTCCGTTTTCAATCCGCGGGATACCCGCATTGGGATTCACTATGATTGGAAGTGAAGAATACTTGGCATAAGTTTTGACTATAGGGAGCATTTTGTCCGGGCCAAACGAGCAGTTCATACCAATGGCATCTGCACCAAGGCCTTCAAGCATGGCAATCATTGCCTTTGCATCAGCACCAGTCATAAGCTTTTGTCTTTCATCATATGCATTGGTGACAAACACAGGCAGATTGCTGTTTTCTTTTGCTGCAAGCAAAGCAGCTTTTGTCTCATATGAATCATTCATGGTTTCTATGATTATGAGGTCGGCTCCAAAGTTTACGGCATATTCTGTGCATTCTCTGAAGATGTCTACTGCTTCCTCAAATTCCATATTGCCCATAGGTTTTATGAGTCTGCCTGTCGGTCCTATATCATATGCTATATATTTGTTTTCATATTCCTTTACAGCTTCTTTGGCGCAACCAACTGCCGCTTTTGCATACTCTGCCGCATTGTCGAATTTAAGGCTGTTTACTCCAAAAGTATTGGTGCATATTATATCTGAGCCCGCATCCAGATAAGCTTTGTGAATTGATTTTATCCTGTCAGGATGATCTATGTTCCACTGTGCCGGCTGCTCTCCCGCTTCAAGTCCCATAGCCTGAAGCATTGTTCCAAGTCCGCCGTCAAAATATATTCTTTTTGATTTTAGTGCTTCTAAAATGTTCATGTTTTCAATCCTTTATTCCCATTATGGCTGTTATGGTTTTCATCGGCGTCATCATAAACGAGTCGTTAATGCTGATACCTATTTTGTATGCTTGTAGAAATCCAAGAAGCTTTCCCTGCATTTCAAGAGGAAAATCCCCATATCCAGGAGCAAATCTTGCCTTAGTATGCTCCGGCAGGGTGCACTGTATATAGTCGCAGAGTGCTTCTACAGCAGATGAGGCCACTGCATCAAGAACAAAATGTTTCGATGTTGAAACAATGCTTGCATTTCGGAGAACTCTGTCCACCTCATGACCTATGGTTGCTGCAAGTACATATGCTTTGGTACACCCTGTAAGGTTTCTCATGAGATTCGCACTTCTGATATCTCCAAATCCAAGATTACAGGTTTCCGCTGTACGAATTATATCTGTTTTTTTTAATATGTACATGCAATTTATAACTGATAAGATTTCGTCTGCGGCACTGTCTGTAAAAGCTTTTGAAACATTGTCATCCGCCCCGCCAAGTCTTGCCTTGAGCTCCTTTGGATTTATGATTATTTTGTCTCTTGCGACTGTATTCATCTGATAATCTCCGACACATTGTTTTGCAATGCTTCAACTACTGACGGGCTGTTCATGCAATATATATGAACAGCTTTCACTCCGTTTGCATAAAGATCAACAATCTGCTCCGTGGCATATGCTATGCCCGCCTGTTTCATAGCTTTCGGATTGTCTCTGAATCTGTCTACTATACGCAGGAATCTCTGAGGCAGTGCATTTTGCGATATTGACAGAACCTTTTCTATCTGTCTGGCGCTTGTAATAGGCATGATACCTGCAATTACAGGTACATTCACGCCCGCCTCACGCAGCCTGTACAGGAAATTGTAATATATATCGTTGTCAAAAAACATCTGCGTAGTCAGAAATTCAACTCCCGCATCGACTTTTATTCTGATGTTTGCTATATCCTCCATGCTGGTGCTGCTCTCAGGATGCGACTCAGGATAACATGCTCCTCCTATACAAAATCCGCCGTATTCTTTGATTTCACTAACAAGTTCACTGGCATATCTGTATTCAAGATTGCTGCGGTCAAGGCCCTCTGGTATATCACCTCTGAGTGCGAGTATGTTTTCGATGCCGTTTGCTCTCAGCCTGTCAAGCATATTTGCAACCTGCTGCCTGTCAGAGGATACACATGTAAGGTGTGCTATTGAAGTCACTCCTTTTTCTTTGATATCTTTTGCAATATCAACCGTATATTTTGATGTGCCTCCTCCAGCACCATATGTGACGCTCATAAAAGAAGGTTTTCGTGCTGCGATTTTTTCAACTGCCGTTTTTACTTTTTCAATACTGTCATCTGTTTTGGGAGGGAAAACCTCAAATGACAGGCTAAGTTTATCCTGTTTGATAATATCTGTAATCTTCATAAAACACCTCTATATAACAATAGGCAGGGCAATGAAATACCCCACCGTTCAAAACTTTATCAGGCAAGTCTTCTGCCCATCAAAACACCCATGGCCGATGCCATCATCAGCCCTCTGGTCCAGCCGCTTGAATCTCCAAGGCAGTAAAGACCCGGCATGCTTGTAGTAAATTCACTGTCCATTTTAACTCTGTTGCTGTAAAATTTAACCTCCGGTGAATAAAGAAGCGTTTCGGCGGCTGCAAATCCCGGAACTACACAGTCAACTGCCTGTATGAAATTGATTATATCCGTCATAGTCCTGTATGGAAGTCCTGCTGTGATATCTCCCGCTACAGCATCTGTAAGAGTCGGCTTCACATTTGATCTTGCAAGCTCTCTTTCCCATGTTCTCTTGCCGTCAAGTATATCTCCATATCTTTGAACCATTATTCTGCCGGCACCGAGCATGTTGGTAAGCTCTCCTACTTTGCGTGCATATACCATAGGTTTGTCAAAAGGCTCTCTGAAATGGTGCGATACGAGTATTGCAAGGTTTGTATTACCTGATTTGAGATCCTTGTATGAATGTCCGTTTACTACAGCCAGATTGTCATCGTAGTTTTCCTGGCTTACAAACCCTCCGGGATTCTGACAGAATGTACGAACCTTGTCCTTGTAAGGGTTTGGATATCCTATGAGCTTGGATTCATAGAGAACACTGTTGACATGCTCCATAATCTCGTTTCTGACTTCTACTCTCACCCCTATATCTACAATTCCCGGCTCATGTGCCACACTATGTCTGTCGCAAAGTCTGTCAAGCCAGTCCGCACCACGTCTTCCTGCTGCAATAACAACATTCTCTGATTCTATGTTTAACTCATTGTGGCCGTCATATGCAATTACTCCAGCGCATTTGCCATCCTTTACGATTATATCACGGCATTCACAGCTGAACATAATCTCTACGCCGTTGTGCAGCAGATGCTTTTCGATCGCTTCATATATATCCTGAGCTTTTTCGGTGCCAAGGTGTCTGATAGGACAATCCACCAGTTTCAGGCCTGCTTTGATTGCACGTTTTCTGATCGCTTTTACTTCCTCTTCGTTGCCTATGCCTTCTATCCTGCTGTCTGCTCCAAAATCAAGATATATACGGTCTGCATAATTAATGGTTTCCTGTGCGGTATTCTCACCTATGAGCTGAGGCAGATCTCCTCCAACCTCATAGCTTAATGAAAGTTTGCCATCCGAAAACGCTCCCGCTCCTGAAAATCCTGTCGTGATGTGACACGGCTGACAATTGACGCATTGTCCTGTCACTTCTTTGGGACATCTTCTGTTTTCGATTGCCTTGCCTTTTTCGAGAATCAGAATTGATTTCTGACTGCCTTTGTTTAGCATCTCAAGGGCGGTAAATATACCGGCAGGTCCGGCACCAACTATAACTATATCTTTTTTCATGTGTATTCCTCACTAAAATAATTGATACTCCAAAACACAAGAACAATTATAGCAAAGAATGTGATAAAAATAAAGAGTTTTGATAAAACTCACAAATTATTTTATTTTTTTTATTGTTTATCCACAACAAACAGCTGTGTTCACCATGCTTTTTGTTCTTCGAGATGCTTTTCAAAATATTTCAGCACATCACGCAGCGGATCAGGCAAACGATTATGACATTCTTCCTTCAGATTGTCAGGAATACCATAATACCCTTCTGCAATACTTCCCGCAATGGCAGTAAGGGTATCACAGTCTCCTCCAAGAGAAACTGCGGTACGAATGACATCTTCGAAGCTGTTTCCTTCAAGAAATGCCGTAATCGCCTCCGGCACTGTTTCCATACATGTTTCTGTATGATAATATCCAGGTCTGATTTCATCGCAGCTGCGATCAAGGCTGTACCCAAACTCATTCTCAATATATGCTTTGATTTCTGCCTTGCTGCACCCTGTCCTTGCCATAAATATGGCACTTGCCGTTGCCTCTGCTCCCTTGATTCCTTCCGGATGATTATGTGTGGTTTTGGCAGAAAGCTTTGCTGCATGCCTTACATCATCTATATTATCGTAAAGCCATGCGACAGAAGAAACACGCATTGCAGAGCCGTTTCCAAGGCTGCCATATGGCCCCGCATCCGGTGTGTGAAGCCATTCGTAAAACCTTACACCATATCCCGCATCAGGATACATATCTCCAAACTGATGCATATATCTGCAGAGATTTTCTGAAATCAAATCATCCTCTGCAGCTGTTCCTGCAGACAAGGCTTCAAGAAAAGCCTTGCCTACAGCTATGGTCATTACTGTATCATCAGTATATGTGGATTCATCTGAAAACAAAGGGAAGTCTTTGCTTTTATTGCCCCTGTCGAATTCATAAGGGCTGCCTATAATATCTCCAAGTATTGCTCCAATCATTATTTATCACCTCTATTCCTGTAATCATTGTCTATTTTCTTTTTCCAGTCTGATGAAATCGGTTTCCCGCATCTTCTCACATTAGTGATTACTTCGCTTAGAACCTCATAATTCAAAGCGGTTCCAACCCCGTCACAGTGGTAGTCAGCCGCCATGGATTCATCTATACCAAATCTCCCGGCTTCCGCCGCCGCATCGATATTGGCTCCGAGGAATATGAATTCCCAACCATAGCGGTTTTTCTGTCGTTCTATCATGTGACGAACCCTGTCATAGCTGTAATACCTGCTGGCATTTTCCATACCGTCAGTCGTAATAATAAAAAGGGTTTTTTCAGGCACATCCTCTTTGCGTGCATATTTGTGAACATTGCCAATATGATGGATTGCACCTCCGACAGCATCCAGTAATGCTGTGCAGCCTCTTACAAAGTAATCTCTTTCAGTAAGTTCGTGCACGTCTTTGATGTCAACGCGATCATGTATAACATCTGATACATTGTCAAAGAGTACTGTGGATATTACAGCATCACCTGCTTCCCTCCGCTGTTTTTCAAGCATTGAGTTGAAACCTCCGATTGTGTCTTTTTCCAGTCCCGACATGGAACCGCTGCGGTCTAATATAAATACAAGTTCTGTCATTTTAAAATCCTCCTTTTCTTTATTATTGTATGGTCATTATACAAAGAAAAAGAGGATTAATGGTCGCCTGCCATGCGACATTTACATGGCACCTATAAGAGGCTGATCGAATTCAAACAGAACCTCATTAAGTTCAAATATATCGTAATTCTTATTCACAAGGAAATACTCAACAATCACATCAAATTTACTGCTGCGTGAAAGTGCAAAGCCGGCTTTCCCGATAAAGTCTCTGGTCTGGTCAATGTCAAGTTCTAATGCGAATGCAAATGCTAATGCCGTTGATTTGGATGGTTTGTAATCCATATTGTTTCGTATTTTTGAGAACAGTTTTCTGTCTACATTGGCTTTTTTGTAAATCTCAGAATCTTTTTTGCCTGTATGGTCAATAAGCTTCAGAAGAGTTTCAGAAAATCCGGCATCAAGATGATCTATGAGCTGCCCTATATCATCTGTATCTATCAGCATTGATTCAGGTGACATGCAAATACACGATTTAATCTCTGGCTCATGCCTGTTAATTCTCCGTCTGTCACTCCCCTCGTATTCATCAGTCATTTTGTCTCTGATATAGTTCTCATCAATATAGCTGCTGACAGATTTAACAAGTTTCCCCGACAATGCAAAAGATTCTTTTTCGAATACAACCAGATAAATCTGCATTTCGTTCTCCAAAACAAATGCACTGATTTCGCTGACAGCTGTCTTTAAAGCAAGAGATTTTGGAAATCCGTAATTGCCTGTTGATATCAGCGGAAAAGCTATGGACATGCAACCATTATCTTTGGCTAAAGCAAGGGATTTGCGGTAACACGATGATAAAATCTCTTCCTCACCATGATTTCCGTCTTTCCAAACCGGCCCCACCGTATGAATAACAAACTCAGCAGCAAGGTCAAATCCCGGAGTAATTGCAGCATCTCCCGGATTGATATGGCCAATCTGTCTGCGGGCATCAAGAAGTTTCTTCCCGGCTCTCTGGTGTATTCCCCTGTCAACCCCGGAACCGACAACAGGGTCAGGATTTGCAGTATTTACAATCGCATCAACATGCATGTGTGCAATATCATTTCGTACTATTTCAAACGGCATAAATCCCCCTTCTATTGTTGTTTCAAAGATTCAAATTACATTCAGCACTTCAAATCCTGATTCATCAAACTCATAAACTGATACAGTCCCTGTCTTTCCACGTTTTTTGAATTTGCTACACCATTTGGCTGCCTGCTCGTAAATTGGCGTAGTGTAAAATCCTTTCCCAAAATCAACATTTGGTCTGAAATGGATCAAATCCGGTTTATCAACCGTCATAAATGAACCATGATAAAGAATAATATCTCGAGTCCTCTTTCTTTCATAACATCAATAATGTCATCTACAATATATTCTTTACTCTGTGTGTGTAATACCTCGTATTCAGGAATTATATATGTTTTCAGGATGTCTGTCTGCTCTGTCAATATATCATATACATACTGTGCGTTTTTATCAAGTTTTGCAGCTATGTTTTCAATACAGAAAACAGCAAACTCAAGTTCCCTGCTGCCAAATGAGCTGTCTGATTTTTTCGTTCCACTACTCCATTACCTTTCTCAGGTTCTTTTTCAGTTCATCAATGTTTACAGGTTTTGCAATATGTCCGTTCATGCCCGCATCAAAAGCGGCTTTTCTGTCTTCATCAAAAGCATTTGCCGTCATAGCTATAATAGGTATATCTGCCTTGCCAGGATCCTCCAGAGCACGGATTTTTTTTGCTGCACCATAGCCATCAAGATTCGGCATCTGTATATCCATAAGTATCAGTGAATAATATCCTGCCTCATGGCTTTGAAGCATGTCAATGCATTCAATACCATCCGCTGCCACTTCTACAGCCGCACCGATATTCTCCAGGATAGCAGTTGCAATCTCTGCATTAAGGTCATTATCTTCTGCAAGTAATATTCTCTTGCCGTCAAGGCTGAGTTCTCCCTCAGTTTCGTTTTCCTGTTCTTTTTTTAAGTATTCATCAGGATTGTCCACTATACACAGATCCATGGTTACTGTAAATGTGCTTCCCATGCCGGGCTTGCTCTGGACAGATATGCTCCCTCCCATAAGGTCAACAAGTTTCTTGACAATTGACATGCCAAGTCCTGTACCCATGACCCTGCTTTCTGTAGAGTTATGCTCTCTTGCAAATGTATCGAAAACATGGCTCTGGAATTCTTCTGTCATGCCTATGCCTGTATCAGATATTTCACAGACATATGTGGCATAACCTGTTTTGTCGCATGGCTGCTCAGTCAGGTCAAGCCGTATGCTGCCTCCCTCCGGCGTATATTTAATTGCATTAGACAATATGTTCAGGAGTATCTCCCGTATTTTTTGTGAGTCAGTATATACATATCTGTGAGTCACATCAACATTGCGCGTCACATTGAGCTTTTTTTGGCGGACTTCGTTTTCAAAAACAATATAATAACTCTCATCCATAAGGTCTGCAAATTCCTCATCAATATTCTCCCGTCCGCTGTCTATTCTGGCAACCTCCAGAACATTATTGATAAGTCCAAGCAGGTATTCTCCGGATACCCTTATTTTGTCTATATAGCTTTTGAGCTTATCGGGATTATTGATTTCCCTGAGCATAAGCTCATTGAATCCGAGGACAGCATTCATTGGAGTACGGATATCATGAGACATATTGAACAAAAACATACTCTTGGCTGCATTGGCTTCTTCGGCCTCACGTTTAAGGCTTTCTTTGACTGCAATATCATGCCTTTGTCTGCGGATATATACAATCAGCAAGGCAATAATTGTAATGATAATGCATCCTAAAATAACAAATGTCTCAATCAGATGATTTCTGACAAAATCAAGTACTCCATATGAATAAAACGCTTTCAGATATTGAGATGCACATTCAAATCCATAAGTTGAACCCTGTATCTTCAGTCCTCTGTTGACAATCATAAGCAGCTCTTTGTTGCCCTGCTCTATTCCAAAGCATTTGCCTGTAGCCTCACCAAGCTGCATGTTTGACAATTTGTCGTATTTTGACTTGCCTGTGACATACTGTTCCCGCAGAGAGTCCATAATTGTACCATCCACCTCTCCTTTGAGCACTGCGTCCAGACAGTCATCAATAGTCGGATAATATACAATTTCAGCAGCGGGGTATGCGCTCGCACTCCGGGTATATTCCTCTTGAAAAACATTGCCTTTAACAACAGCTACTTTAGACACTTTGTATCTTTCGTATCTGTATTTATAAAAAAAAGATCCCCTGTCTGTAATGGCATCAGCAGAAGCACTTATGCCATCCTGCTCAAGTCTCCATCTGTCACTTGAAACAGGAAATCCCAAATCAATTTCTCCTGAAACAAGTGCATCAACCACTTCCTGATATTCGCTATAAGCGACATACTGTATCTCTACATCTTCCTCTATTTCAAGGGATGCCAATATGCCGGCCAGTACGTCTGTCATAAGGCCGGTTGCGTTTCCTCCATCATCTGTTGCACAATAAGGGAGATAATCATTAATATATCCCACCTTTATTACAGGATGCTTCTCAAGCCATGCCGCTTCTTCATCAGTCAATGTTCTTCCCGTATATACTGCACCATAAGTATTGTATTGCAATTCCTGCAAAACATATGGCTCCACAGCATTCATACTGTTTATTGCATCGTTTAATTCATCTAACAGATCAGGTCTTTCTTTGTTTACTGCAAGATATGAAGGTTCTTCTCCGAGACTTACTGCAGGGCTGATTCCTGTATAATCCGAAGCCCCGTCATATGTCCTCGGTTCAAGGTCAATCTTACCTTGTTCAAATGATTTATGCAAATCATCAAAGGTATCGAAGTATATTATCTTTGCATTTATATTGTGTTCACTGACCCATTGTTCTGTGAAATCAGATATACGGTTGTTTCTCAAAAGGCCTATTCTTTTGCCGTTAAATGAAGACAAATCGCTCATATGGATTGAAGAGTCCTCTGAATGTTTGTAAAGATAGTACTCATCTGTTTCCATGGCTGCGTTTGGAAACAGCATAAGGCTCTCCCTCTCATCCGTTTTGGACATACCGGCCATAAAATCAATCTCGCCTTTGCAAAGCTTGTCATAAAGAGAAGACCAGTCACCGTATACATATTCATACTCCCATGAAGCATAATCTGCAATTTTTCTCAAGTATTCATATGCATATCCGCTCTTGGGTTCATCTTCACTTTCGCCTTCCTGAAACAAATCACTTGTAAACCAGCCGACACGAACTGTCTTTTTTTCATTTCCCGCAGCATATACTGATACAGGAATTATATATGCAAATATAAGGAGGATGCATAAAAGAAAACTTGCAACCTGCATACTGCTTTTTTTCTTATTGTTTACGAGTTTGTTTGTCGTGAACATGAATTTATATACACCTTTCCCTGTCCAAGCATTTTGCTGTATCAGTCTATCCATACCTGATTTATTTATTTCCTTTATTATGCCATATGCTGTCATTTATAGCAAGAGAAAAACCGCTTCCCATTCGGAGCGGTCTTTGATACAGTAATTATAAGGCTTCTATCTTGTCTTCAGACAATCCAGTAAGCTCTGATATTCCATCAGCAGAGTAGTTCTTATTCTTCATAGCCTCTGCCATCTCAAGCTTACCTTCTGTAAATCCTTCCTTCCTTGCTTCAGATATTCTCGTATTGTGTCTCCATTCGTATTTATCTC
>CAZDQV010000040.1:0-17692 GCA_964507795.1 uncultured Oscillospiraceae bacterium
ATTGTACCGATGTTTACATGCGGTTTTGTTCTTTCAAATTTAGCTTTTGCCATTTTGTTTCTCCTTTTTGTTACCTTAACATCTATTTGTTGATTTTCTCTATAAGGTTGTCAGGCAGTTTTTCGAAGTGGTCAAACTGCATTACATATACGCCTCGACCCTGAGTTTTTGAACGAAGGTCTGTCGCATAACCGAACATTTCTGAAAGAGGTACATATCCTCTTACTGCAACAGCTCCATTGTTCATATCTGAACCTTCGATTCTGCCTCGTCTTGAACTTATATCTCCGATTACATCTCCCATATACTCTTCGGGAACTGTAACCTCCACTTTGAATACAGGCTCAAGCAGTACAGGATTTGCTTTTTTTGCGGCTTCTCTGAATGCCATTGATGCAGCAATCTTGAATGCCATTTCTGATGAGTCAACCTCGTGATATGAACCATCATACAGCTCAACAGCCACATCGACAACCTGGTATCCTGCTATAGGACCTGATTCCATAGCTTCTTTGATTCCATCTTCAATCTTAGGAATATATTCCTTAGGAATAGCTCCTCCGACAATCGAGTTGGTGAATTTGAACCCTTCACCAGGCTCTGTAGGACTGAGCTTGATCTTGACATGACCATACTGACCGTGACCACCACTCTGTTTTGCATATTTGTGATCAACATCTGCAGTGCCTGTGACTGTTTCTTTGTATGAAACCTGAGGCTTGCCCACATTCGCTTCAACCTTGAATTCACGCAGGAGTCTGTCAACAATTATTTCAAGATGGAGTTCTCCCATACCTGCTATGATTGTCTGCCCTGTATCTTCGTTGGTATAAGTTTTGAATGTAGGATCTTCTTCTGCAAGCTTAGCCAGTGCTATCCCCATTTTTTCCTGCCCTGCTTTAGTCTTAGGCTCGATAGCTATTTCTATTACAGGATCAGGGAATTCCATAGATTCAAGAATTATCTCTTTCTTCTCATCACAGAGGGTATCGCCTGTAGTAGTGTCTTTAAGACCTACCGCAGCAGCAATATCTCCTGAATATACTTCTGCAATTTCCTCTCTCTTGTTGGCATGCATCTGAAGAATTCTTCCGATTCTTTCTTTTTTGCCTTTAGTGGAGTTGTATACGTAGGAACCTGATTTCAATGTTCCTGAATATACCCTGAAGAAAGCAAGTTTTCCGACAAACGGATCTGCCATAATTTTAAATGCAAGTGCTGCAAAAGGACCATTGTCATCTGCAGGTCTTTCCGCTTCTTCATTGCGACCCGGGATAATACCTTTGATAGGAGGTATGTCAAGCGGTGACGGCATGAAGTCGACAACCGCATCCAGCATAAGCTGAACTCCCTTGTTTCTGTAAGCGGAACCGCAGGTTACAGGAACCATCTCTCCTGCTATAGTCATTTTTCTGATGGTGTCTTTGATTTCCTTGGTTGTAAACTCTTCACCCTCAAGATATTTCATCATGAGCTCCTCACTGCCCTCAGCAACCGCCTCAAGCAGCTTGTCACGCCATTCCTGTGAAATTTTCTTTAGGTCTTCAGGAATCTCTGCTTTTTCGTATTCTTTTCCGAGATCGTCTTTGTATATCTCTGCTTCCATGTTAATCAGGTCAACAATACCTATAAAGGTTTCCTCTGCACCGATAGGAAGCTGGATAGGAACAGCATTGGCTTTCAGTCTGTCTTTAACCATGCCTACGACTCTATAAAAATCCGCACCCATAATGTCCATTTTGTTAACAAATATCATTCTTGGTACGCCATACTTCTCAGCCTGGCGCCATACAGTTTCGGACTGGGGTTCGACTCCACCTTTTGCACAAAGCACTGTTACGGCTCCATCCAATACTCTGAGAGATCTTTCTACTTCAACAGTAAAGTCAACATGCCCCGGAGTATCGATTATATTGATTCTATTGCCTTTCCATTGTGCTGTAGTAGCTGCAGAGGTTATCGTAATACCACGTTCCTGCTCCTGCTCCATCCAGTCCATGGTAGCAGCACCCTCGTGGGTTTCACCTAGCTTGTGAGTTCTGCCTGTATAGAAAAGTATTCTTTCAGTTGTTGTGGTTTTTCCGGCATCTATGTGTGCCATTATACCGATGTTCCTAGTTTTTTCCAGCGGAAAACTTCTAGCCATGTGTATAGCCTCCTTTCGCTAAAATCAAAAAATTTACCGGACACATCAACATTAAAATCTGTAGTGAGCGAAGGCCTTGTTGGCTTCTGCCATTTTGTGTGTGTCTTCTTTTTTCTTTACTGATGCACCTGTTTCGTTTGCTGCATCCATAATTTCCTTGGCCAATCTGTCAGACATTGTTTTTTCGCCTCTAAGTCTTGTGTACTTGGTAAGCCATCTCAAACCCAGTGTCTGTCTTCTTTCAGGTCTTACTTCCATAGGTACCTGATAGTTGGCACCGCCGACTCTTCTTGCTTTTACTTCAAGAACCGGCATAATATTGTTCATTGCTTTTTCAAAAACTTCCAGTGGATCTTCGCCTGTAGTCTCTTTTACTTTGTCAAATGCTGTGTAAACGATCTGCTGGGCAACACCCTTTTTACCATCAAGCATAATGCTGTTGATAAGCTTGGCTACAACAACACTGCCGTATATTGGATCTGGAAGCACTTCCCTCTTAGGGACGTTTCCTTTTCTTGGCATTTTTCTTCCCTTCCGTCCGTGCAAAACGGACTAACTCATATTCTTCGCATTCTGCTTTACCTGCCCAATACTCCAAAGATATTCTTCTCAGACAGATTTGAGCAAAAGTTACTCTCCCGGTCAGCCTTTGGAACTGCCGAAAGCATAGGGTTTCGGTACTCGACTTCATTTTCCGTGCGAATGGCGGTATGAAGCCGTTAATGTCAAAGTTTATCTTGGCATAATTTCCCGATTAATTCCTATTTCTTTTTAGGTCTCTTAGCGCCGTATTTGGAACGAGCCTGTTTTCTGTCTGCAACACCTGCAGCATCAAGTGTACCTCTTACGATATGATATCTCACACCTGGAAGGTCTTTAACTCTTCCACCTCTGATAAGTACAACACTGTGTTCCTGAAGGTTGTGGCCTATACCAGGAATATATGCTGTTACTTCGATACCATTAGTAAGACGAACTCTTGCAACTTTTCTAAGAGCTGAATTAGGCTTCTTAGGAGTAACTGTCTTTACTGATGTGCAAACTCCTCTTTTTTGAGGCGAATTGCCATCAGTAGCAACTCTTTTGATGGAGTTCATTCCCTTTAAAAGAGCCGGTGCAGTTGACTTTTTCTCGCTGCTTGTTCTACCCTGACGTACTAATTGGTTAATAGTAGGCATTTGGTTCTCCTTTCCTCGTCTTGCTGGCGATTTCTCTAATCGGGAAAATCGTTTGCAATTAATTATATATTTCAAGCCCCGAAGGCTTAAAAACACAGTTATCGCCGGCTCTGGCCAGCCATGATTTGTGGCATACAAAAGCCAAAGCCAACGATTATTTTATCATGAATGATACATCTGTGTCAAACAGATTTTAGTTTTCGTCATCTTCAAATTCGATGATTTCAGGCATATCGAAAAAGCTGTCATCTTCTACATCTTCAAACATGCCCTCTGCAGGTTCTATGAGAGGTTCTTCTGTTTCTTCTTCAATTTCCTCTTCGAACTGTGCAGCATACTGCGCAGCCTCATAAGCCTCCATGAGCTCCTGATTTACGCCATAGTCAAGCTCGATATTTCTGTATCTCTTCATGCCGGTACCTGCCGGAATGAGTTTACCGATTATGACGTTTTCTTTGAGGCCCTGGAGCTTATCGTTTTTGCCCTTGATGGCTGCATCTGTAAGCACTCTTGTAGTTTCCTGGAACGACGCCGCTGACAGGAATGAATTTGTCGCAAGAGATGCCTTGGTGATACCCAGCAGCACTCTGTCAGCTTTTGCAGGCTCTCCACCCTCTTCAATAACCTTCTGGTTGGCTTCGTCTATTTCAAATTTACTGTAGAGTCCACCCGGAAGCAGATCTGTATCTCCTGATTCATCAATTTTGAACTTTGAAAGCATTTGGTTTACAATTACTTCAACGTGTTTGTCATTGATATCTACACCCTGATTCTTGTATACCCTCTGCACTTCCTTGAGCAGATACTGGTATACTCCCTCTGCCCCGTTTAATCTGAGTATGTCATGAGGATTAAGAGGTCCTTTGGTTATAGGGCTTCCTGCAAGAATATAGTCTCCTTCTTTGACTTTGAGGATAGCTCCGTAAGGAACCGTATATGATCTTTCCTCATCGCCTCTGATTATAACTTCTCTCTTGCTGCCTCTCCTTTCGATTGAAACAACAGTCCCGTCAGCTTCACAGATTTCAGCGATTCCTTTAGGTTTTCTCGCTTCAAAAAGCTCTACGACTCTTGGCAGACCCTGGGTAATATCGCTTCCTGCTACACCACCCGTATGGAAGGTTCTCATTGTAAGCTGTGTGCCCGGCTCGCCTATGGACTGAGCTGCAGTGATTCCGACAGCTTCTCCGATGTTAACGCTTTCACCTGTTGCCAGGTTTCTGCCATAGCATCTTGCACAGAGCCCTGTTTTGCTGTGGCATGTCATAATCGATCTGATAGCTACTGATTCTATGCCTGCTTCTTCTATTGTTTCAGCATTTTCTTCTGTGATTTCTTCGTTTTGTTCAACTATTATCTCACCGGTCTTAGGGTCGCATACGTCTGTAAGTGCAGTTCTTCCTATAATTCTGAGCTTAAGGCTTTCGATTTCTTCCTTGTCATCCCTGAACGCTCTTACTTCAATTCCCTCATCAGTACCACAATCCTGTTCTCTGATGATGATATTGTGAGATACATCCACAAGTCTTCTTGTCAGATAACCTGAGTCAGCTGTACGAAGTGCTGTATCTGCCAGACCTTTTCTGGCTCCGTTTGTTGATATGAAGTAATCCAGTACCGACAGACCTTCTCTGAAGTTAGCTTTGATAGGTATTCTTACGGTTTCACCGTTGGCCTTGGCCATAAGTCCTCTCATACCGCCAATCTGTCTAATCTGGTTCTTGCTGCCTCTGGCTCCCGAATGTGCCATTATGAACAAGTTGTTGAGTGTTCCAAGCGAATCCATGAGAGCGTCGGCAACATCATCGGTTGTCTTGTGCCATATCTTGATGATTTTTTCATCACATTCTTCTCTTGAAGCAAGACCTTTTCGATATGCGTTTTCGTATTTTTCGACCTGATGCTCTGCAGCTTCGATGATAGTCTCTTTTTCTTCAGGGATTTCCATATCGGAAATGCTGATTGTGATAGCTGCCTTGGTTGAATAATGGAACCCTGTATCCTTGATGTAGTCAAGCATCAGCACAGTCCCTGTGTTTCCGTGTGCTCTATAGCACTTGTCGATTATTTTGCCGAGTTTTTTCTTGTCACACAGGAAATCGACTTCAAGTGAATACGGGTCAGTTGTTCTGTCTACAAATCCCAGATCCTGAGGAATTCCTTGGTTGAATATAAATCTTCCTACTGTAGATTCTATGATTTTGCCTTCTTTATCGTTTTCGTCTTTGTACATTCTGACTTTGACTTTCGCATGAATACCTACGGCACCTGTCTGGTATGCCATAAGCATCTCGTCAAGGTCTGTAAATATTTTACCATCACCCTTTTCGGCTGCTGTATTTCTCTCTTCAACGCCAGGATGTGTCAGATAATATGAACCCAGTATCATATCCTGTGTAGGAGTTGTTATAGGGGAGCCGTCCTTTGGAGCCAGTATGTTGTTTACTGACAGCATCAAAAATCTTGCTTCTGCCTGTGCTTCTACTGAAAGTGGCACGTGAACAGCCATCTGGTCACCGTCGAAGTCGGCGTTGAATGCAGTACAAACCAGTGGATGAAGCTTGATTGCCTTACCCTCAACAAGTACAGGTTCAAATGCCTGTATGCCCAGTCTGTGCAATGTCGGAGCACGGTTAAGCATTACAGGGTGTTCTTTGATTACATCCTCAAGGACATCCCACACTTCCGGTCTTACTTTTTCAACCATTCTCTTGGCACTCTTGATATTGTGAGCCTGACCGTCTTCTACAAGTTTTTTCATGATAAACGGCTTGAACAGCTCAAGTGCCATTTTTTTAGGAAGACCGCACTGATAAAATCTCAGTTCAGGTCCTACTACGATTACCGAACGGCCAGAGTAGTCAACACGTTTGCCCAGAAGGTTTTGTCTGAATCTTCCCTGTTTGCCCTTCAGCATATCTGAAAGGGATTTGAGAGGTCTTGATCCCGGGCCTGTAACTGGTCTGCCTCTTCTGCCATTGTCTATAAGGGCGTCAACTGATTCTTGCAGCATTCTTTTTTCGTTTCTTACGATGATGTCAGGTGCTCCAAGTTCCAGCAGACGTTTAAGTCTGTTGTTCCTGTTTATAACTCTTCTGTACAGATCGTTTAAGTCAGATGTTGCAAATCTGCCTCCGTCAAGCTGTACCATAGGTCTTAAATCAGGCGGGATAACAGGAATAACATCCATAATCATCCACTCAGGTTTGTTATTTGAAAGTCTTAATGCTTCAACAACTTCAAGCCTTCTTACGATTCTGATTTTCTTTTGGCCGGTTGCTCCTTTGAGCTTTTCTCTTAAATCTGCGGAGAGTTCTTCAAGATCTATCTGACAAAGCAGTTCTTTTATTGCTTCTGCGCCCATTGCAGCCTTGAACTCGTTTCCGTATTTTTCTTTTGCTTCTCTGTACTGGTTTTCGGACAGAATTTCCTTGTAACCAAGATCTGTATTTCCAGGTTCAGTCACTATATATGCTGCAAAATAGAGAATCTTTTCGAGGTTTCTCGGCGACATGTCAAGAACAAGTCCCATTCTTGACGGTATGCCTTTGAAATACCAGATATGTGATACGGGAGCTGCAAGTTCGATGTGCCCCATTCTCTCTCTTCTTACTTTTGCTTTTGTAACCTCTACACCGCAGCGATCACATACAATTCCCTTGTATCTGATTCTTTTGTATTTCCCGCAGTGGCATTCCCAGTCCTTCATCGGTCCGAAAATCTTCTCGCAAAACAGCCCGTCTCTTTCGGGTTTGAGAGTTCTGTAATTGATAGTTTCAGGCTTGGTTACTTCACCATGTGACCAGCTCAGAATCTTTTCTGTAGATGCAAGACCTACCTGCAGTGATTCAAAATTATTCAGCTCATAGCTGTTGTTTGTATTTTCACTCATTGAAGTACCTCCCCTTTCCTATAACTTTTCATCAAATTCTTCTTCATAATCGAAGTCATCTTCAAAATTCTCGTCTTCTTCAGATACTTCTTCGACAAATTCCTGCTCAATCTCCTCTTCAGCAGCTCTGTCAGCATCGACATCGACAACATCTTTAATATCTGCTGGCTCATCATATTCTGAAGAATCTCTGATGGCAACTTCTTCATTGTTTTCTGAAAGAACCTTGACATCAAGACCCAGACTCTGCATTTCCTTAATCAGAACCTTGAATGATTCAGGGATGCCCGGTTCAGGGATATTCTCTCCCTTTACTATTGCTTCATAAGTCTTGACACGTCCTACTATATCATCGGATTTCACTGTCAGGATTTCCTGAAGTGTATATGCTGCACCGTAAGCTTCAAGAGCCCATACTTCCATCTCACCGAAACGCTGACCGCCAAACTGGGCTTTACCGCCAAGAGGCTGCTGTGTAACAAGTGAGTACGGTCCTGTACTTCTTGCATGAATCTTGTCATCAACAAGGTGATGCAATTTGAGCATATACATGTATCCCACTGTTACAGGATTGTCAAACGGAAGTCCTGTTCTGCCGTCACGAAGCTGAAGTTTACCTGTTTTGGAATATCCGCATTCATCAAGCAGTTCAATTATATCTTTTTCGGTTGCACCGTCAAATACCGGTGTTGAAATATACCAATCCTTGCTCTTTGCTGCAAGTCCCAGATGCACTTCGAGCACCTGTCCTACATTCATTCGGGATGGTACACCCAGAGGGTTAAGCATTACCTGAAGCGGAGTTCCGTCTTCGAGGAAAGGCATGTCCTCTTCAGGAAGTATTCTTGAGATAACACCCTTGTTTCCGTGTCTTCCCGCCATCTTGTCGCCAACCTGGATTTTTCTCTTGGTTGCTATATAGCATCTCACCAGTTTGTTTACTCCCGGAGGAAGCTCGTCGCCGTTTTCTCTTGAGAATATCTTGACATCTACAATTATACCTGCTTCACCGTGAGGAACTCTCAGTGATGTATCTCTTACTTCTCTTGCTTTTTCGCCAAAGATTGCTCTTAAGAGTCGTTCTTCTGCTGACAGCTCTGTTTCTCCTTTCGGAGTAACCTTGCCTACGAGTATATCTCCTGCCTTGACCTCTGCACCGATTCTGATGATGCCTTCTTCGTCAAGATCTTTGAGAGCATCTTCGCCCACATTAGGTATATCTCTTGTGATTTCTTCAGGTCCGAGTTTGGTGTCTCTTGCCTGCGCTTCATATTTTTCGATGTGAAGCGAAGTCAGGACATCCTCCATTATGAGGCGCTCATTTAAAATGATGGCATCCTCGTAGTTGTATCCTTCCCATGTCATGAAACCTATGAGCAGGTTTTTGCCCAGTGCAACCTCGCCGTTTTCGGTTGAAGGTCCGTCTGCAAGTACTTCATCCGCCTCAACGTGTTCTCCATGGAACACAATGCTTCTCTGGTTGACACATGTGCCCTGGTTTGATCTTTTGAATTTGAGCAGCTTGTATTCGTCTCTGCCCTCGCCGTCATCTCTGAGCACGACGATTCTGTCCGCATCCACGAATTCTACTGTTCCTGAATGCTTTGCAACAGTAACAACTCCTGAGTCCTTGGCCGCTCTGTATTCCATACCTGTACCTACTCGAGGTGCTTCTGTCACCAGTAGCGGTACTGCCTGTCTCTGCATGTTTGATCCCATCAGTGCACGGTTGGCGTCATCGTTTTCGAGGAAAGGTATCATGGCTGTTGCCACTGATACTACCTGTCTTGGAGATACGTCCATATAGTCGACTTTGTCTCTGTCATAAAGGTCAATTTCTCCGCCAAGACCACGTCCCGCAACTTTTCTGTTTACAAATCTGCCTTCTGAGTCCAGAGGTTCATTGGCTTGTGCAATGATGAGGGTTTCTTCTTCATCTGCCGTAAGGTATCTGATTTCGTCTGTTACAATGCCTTTTTGCTTGTCTACTATTCTGTATGGAGTTTCGATAAACCCGTATTTGTTGATAATACCGTAGGTTGCAAGAGAACCTATGAGGCCGATGTTAGGACCTTCCGGTGTTTCTATAGGGCACATTCTGCCGTAATGCGAGTCATGTACGTCTCTAACGTCAAAGCCTGCTCTTTCTCTTGAAAGTCCGCCCGGACCAAGAGCCGACAGTCTTCTCTTGTGAGTAAGCTCTGCGAGAGGGTTTGTCTGATCCATGAATTGTGACAGCTGTGAACTTCCGAAGAATTCTTTAACTGCAGCGGTCACCGGCCTTATGTTCATAAGTGCCTGAGGCGTTGTCGCCTCTATATCCTGAGTTGTCATTCTTTCTTTGACTACTCTTTCCATTCTTGCAAGACCGATTCTGAACTGATTCTGGAGAAGTTCTCCTACAGTTCTCAGTCTTCTGTTGCCCAAATGGTCTATATCATCTACTGTACCTATGCCCAGTCTGAGATTCAGAATATAGCTTACTGAAGCGATAATATCGTCTATAATTATATGCTTAGGCGACAGATCGTTTTTTCTTGCAGTAAGCGCTGCTTTAATATCCTCTTCTGTCTGGTTCTCATCAAGTATTTCTTTTAATACAGGGTAGTATACTGTCTGTTCTACCCTTGTATCTGAAATGTCAAATTCAATATATGCTTTGATATCTACAAAGTTATTGCCTATTACTCTTGTAATCTCTTCTTCATTGCCAACGCCTTTGCCATATACATTTACAACTTTGACTCCCGCATTCTCTATAACGAGGGCGGTATTTCTATCTATTTTGCAACCGGCTTCAATGATGATTTCTCCCGTATTCGGGTCGATTACATCCTCGGCTGCAACAGCACCTGCAAGTCTTGCGCTGATTGCAAGTTTTTTGTTGTATTTGTATCTTCCAACCTTGGCCAGGTCATATCTCTTTGCATCAAAGAAAAGAGAATTAATCAGTTGCTGTGCACTGTCCACTGTTGGAGGTTCTCCAGGTCTCAGCTTTTTGTATATTTCTTTGAGTCCGTCTTCAAAATTGTCTGTAGTATCTTTTTCGAGGGTTTTCATCAGCCTCTCATCATCACCGAAGATATCAATAATCTCCTGGCTTGTTCCAAATCCCAGTGCTCTGAGCAGAGTTGTAACAGGCTGTTTCCTGGTACGGTCAACTCTTACTGAAATAACCTCGTTCGAGTCAGTTTCATATTCCAGCCATGCACCTCTGTTCGGGATAACCTGCGATGAAAACAGTTTGTTGTTGGATTTGTCAATTTCCATACTGTAGTACGGTCCCGGAGAGCGAACCAGCTGTGTAACAACTACTCTCTCCGCACCATTATATATAAATGTACCTTTTTCGGTCATAAGAGGGAAATCTCCCATGAAAACTTCCTGCTCTTTAACCTCTCCGGTTTCCTTGTTGATTAGTCTTACGCGAACTTTAAGAGGAGCTGCATATGTCACATCTCTCTCCTTGCATTCTTCCTGCTCATACTTTGGAGGGTCGTTCAAAGAATAATCGATAAATTCCAGTGCAAGATTACCTGCATAGTCCTGAATCGGCGATATGTCTTCAAACACTTCTTTTAGGCCTTCCTCAATGAACCAATTATACGACTCAGTCTGTATCTGGATCAGATTCGGCATCTGTGCAACTTCATCAATCTTTGAAAAAGTCATACGCTCTTTTTTACCTAATTTAACTGGCTTTGGCATATTCATCACTCCTTATATATTCAACAAATCGCAGTGCAACTACATTGCGTGGCAGTCTATTATAATATCATAGAGTCGTCAAATAGTCAAGCAATAAATAATTTCCATATTGTGGCACTTTCGTTCAGATGTACCCTTTCCCCCGTTCCCTCACAGATAAAAACGTGCCGGCGTTCTTACCTTATTTGGTCACTTTAACTTTAACACCTATTCCGCCATAAACCTTAATCTCGCCAAGAATGTTGCCACTGGTATACGTTATATACTTGCCTTTGCATTTGTATGAATAAACTCCTTTGGGCAGAGGATATACATATGCACTGCCCTTCTTTACTCCAGTAATCCTGCCATAGCTGTTTACAGTAGCAACCTCTTCTTTTGATGATACCCATTTCACACTCAGCGGTAAAAGTGTACTGCCGTTGATGCTCTTCATAAGTCTTTTGAAGTTGCTGAACGTCTGCTTTCCTTTGTATGTGAAAGTGTACTTGTCAACGCTTTTGAGATTCACTGTATCTCCCACTGCCACCTTCACTGTTGCGGGAGCCGCTGTATACAGCTGAAATTTTATTGAATCAGACAGTGCACTTGCACTTGTTACTGATAATACTAATACAAATATCATGGTTAATGTGATTATTCTTGCTTTCTTTTTCATTTTATCCTCCTTGTTTAAACGCCGGCACGCAAAAAAGGCATAAAAAAAACCGCTTGCGCGGTTTTCCTTACACCTTTTCTATGCTACTATTTTAACACACCCCGTTTTTACCGTCAATTCTTTTTTGAAAATTGTTTTAAGCGTTGAAATTTCAACATTTTAGTGCTGCTTGACAAAGCCATTTGGAAACAAAAATAGTTCGGATTTTTTTATTCCATTTTTGCCATGGGCATTTGTTTCTTCATCATCATCGACCATATTCCAAGTATTAACGCGCATATTCCTGCAGTTATGTATGCAAGGCCGGTTACATTTCCTGTCACTTTTGAAACTGTTGAAAGTATGAAAGGCGTTACAAACTGGGCGAGGTACATCGCAGCTGAAATCATAGGCATTACAGTTGTTGCTGCCGTTTTCCCAGCCTTTGCTGATGCTGTGGATATAATGCAGGGGATTCCTATACCGTTGGCAAAACCTATACATGCAGAGCCCGTCAAGGCCCCTGGAAAGCCTCCTGCAAACGCAAGCAGCATATATCCTGCAAAGAACAGCACCGGTGCAACATATACAGTCAGTCTCCCCATTCTTTTTTTTACATGCACAAACAAAAGTCCTCCCGCAAATGCCACAAGGTCCGCGCCTGCCATTATAGCGGTAATTGCTTCTGCCGAAATTATACCTTCTCCTGCAGCCTCAATGGCAAAATTGCTTGGGTATACAAAGAATGTAAACATCAGCAGAAACATTGCAATTACAAACGTATAATAGTTCCCGAAGTTGCCCCTTTGTTTTTCAAGTTTTTCTTCCCCTGCAGCAAGTTTTTCATTTGGCAAAAACAATACACAAAGCACAATACTTATGAGTCCCATCAGATACACAAGGAAACTCAGTCTCCAGCTTATCTGCGCCAGCATACCTGCTATAAGAGTTGCAACCACGCCGCCCATCTGATTCATGGCAGATGAGTATCCCATAAGTCTGTCCTGCTTGTCTTTGGTATAGTAAAATGCCAGAAGCCCTGTTGACATAGGCATTATAATTCCTACCCCTATTCCAACAAGTGCTCTGAATATGAGCACCACAAATATATTATTGAAGAGTCCCGCAATGCAGCCTCCTGCAGTATACAGCATCAGCCCTGCAAGCAGCAGGGTTCTCGATTTGAATTTCCGGCAAAGCCCCGAAAAAAACAAATTGGTTATGAATATGAACAGAGCCGGCACGCTTATAATCAGCTGGACAAGCGTTTTGTCAGCTTCTGAAAAATATTCTCTTATTGTATCAAGAGCCGGCGCTACTGCAGCTCCTGCCATTACTGTAAGCAGCGACAGTGAAAGTATGCTCACCGTCAGTTTCATTCTTCGTTCTTTTTTCATATATATTCCTCCAAAAAAATAAAACGCAAGCCCATCCGGACTTACGCTTTCGCTACTCGATAGAAATATCATACCATATTCATTTCGAAAAAATCAATGTTTTTTCTAAACTATCAACTCTATTATATATACAACCGCGCCTCCAATAAGCATTGTTGCCGGCAGTGTTACAAACCAGGTTATAAAAATATTACCTGCAACTCCCCATTTGACAGCCGAAGCTCTTTTGGCTGTGCCTGCGCCCATTATCGATGTGGTTATTACCTGTGTCGTGCTGACAGGAGCGCCAAGGAATGTCATAAACTCAATTACCAGTGCTGATGATGTCTGTGCCGCAAAACCGGACGCCGGAGTCAGTTTAGTCACCCCACTACCCATTGTCTTCATAACCTTCCAGCCTCCAAGAGAAGTACCCAGTGCCATAACAACAGCACATGAAATTTTAACCCAGAAAGGCACGCCGCTGCCTGCTTCAAGAAGTCCTCCGGTAACAAGAGACAAAGTTATAATTCCCATCGTCTTCTGAGCATCATTATTACCATGGCTGAATGCAACAAATGCCGAAGAAAAAATTTGCAGTTTTAAAAACAGTTTGTTGACTTTACGGTTTGACCATTTTGCAAAAATCCTGTAAATCAGCTTCATAAACAAAAATCCGATTATGAGACCAAGGACAGGTGATGTAAACAGCGGAATTACTACTTTGGTCACAACTCCCGACCATATAATATGCTCCGCACTCATCATATATACAATTACCGCACCCACAAGACTTCCAATCAAAGCATGTGATGAACTGCTTGGTATGCCGCGCCACCATGTAAACAGATTCCATATTATTGCCCCTATGAGTGCCGCCAGTATTACATATTGTTCAAGTTCTACATCCACAAGTCCTTTTGATATGGTGCCTGCAACCTTTTCACTTACCATTGCTCCTACGAGGTTCATCGCTGCAGCCAAAAGTATAGCTCTTCTTGGAGTCAATGCTTTGGTGTAAACAGCTGTAGCTATGGCATTTGCCGTATCGTGGAACCCGTTTATGAATTCAAACGCAAGCGCCGCTATAATTACCACAATAAAAACTGTACTAAGCATTCTTGACCATCACACCCCTTACAGTATTGGCAAGGCTTTCGCATGCATCAAGAGTATCTTCAAGCCCTTCGTACAGATCTTTCCATTTGATTATTTCAATAGGATCAGTCTCTCCATTGAACAGTTTGTTGAGTGCTCTGCGGAATATTGCATCCCCTATATTTTCGAGCCTGTTTATTTCAACTATTGCAGCTTTTGATTCCTCGATTTTTTTGGAATCCGGCAACAAGTCAAAGAGTATTTTCACCTGTTTTGTCGCATCAGCTATCACATTTCCCATTTCGATAGCATCATCTCTGAGCGCTTTCACCTCATATATTGTGAACTTACTTGCAATATCCTCCATATAATCTGCAAGGTCATCCATCTGATTTGCAATTGCAAATATATCCTCTCTATCAAACGGTGTTACAAAAGACTCATTGAGCTCCTTGAGTATGTCGTGACATTTGACATCACACTCCGATTCAGTCATCTTCATAGCAGCTACGCTTCTTTCGATGCTGCTGTAATCGTTTATTATTGCTGCGAAATCTTCTCCCATTTTAACAAGGGAATTCGCAAAATCCTTGAACATCACAAAAAATATGCTCTCTCGTTTGTTTCGTATAGCCATAACACAGCTCCCTTTCTTTTCATTCCGGCTATACAATATATTGGTTTTGTTAAGTCTATTGTCAGTTCAATGTTAAAACTGTGTAAAGTTCGTGTCAAAACTCTCCTGAGTTCCCCGATTTTTCAATGCGGGTTTTACAATCATTTTTCACTTTTTCCTTTACAGTAATACATAACAATGCTACAATTATTCATTGGAAGTAAACTTTTCAGATTATAAGGATGGCATTTCTGATTAATCGAAAACTGTACCTGAAATCAGACTCCGCTCAAATGGAATTTAAAAACTGCATCATCTGTCCAAACGCAAGAGAGGTGATAAGATGAAAACAGGTTTTATTGGAGCAGGAAAAGTCGGCTTTACTTTAGGCAAATTTTTTGCATCAAACAATATTCATGTGACCGGTTATTACAGCCGGCGCAAAGAATCAGCAGAAGAAGCGGCAGCTTTTACCGGAACAACAGCATATACCAGCATTGATGAATTAATTCAGAACTCTGATGCGGTTTTTTTAACAGTTCCAGACAGCGCTATATCTTCGGTTTTTGAAGAATTAAAAGAGTTTGACCTTACCGGCAGGTCTATATGTCATTGCAGCGGTGCCATGACAGCATACGAGGCCTTTCCCGGTATCAAGGATACAGGTGCATACGGTTATTCTATCCATCCACTGTTTCCCATTCACAGTAAGCATGACGCTTACAGGGAACTTGCGGGTGCTTTTTTTTGCCTTGAAGGTGATCCCATGTATATCGACAGCTGGTGTAAACTTCTGGAATCACTCGAATTGCACACAAAAGTGATATCCCCTGAAGTCAAGACAAAATACCATGCAGCATGCACCATCAGCAGCAACCTTGTCTGCGCTCTTGTTCAGGAAAGCCTTGACCTGATGAAATCATGCGGCTTTACAGAAAACAGTGCACTTGCCGCACTCGCCCCGCTTATACAAAACAATATCCGAAACATACTGGCAGACAGCCCGATCAGAGCACTGACAGGACCTGTCGAAAGAAATGACATTTCTACGGTTTTAAAACATCTTGACTGTTTGCAAACCAAGACAGAAAAGAATATATACAGAGGACTTTCCCTCAAGCTTGTCGAAATTGCAAAGGTAAAGACACCATGCAACGATTACAGTGAACTTGAGAATATGCTTAACAAGGAGATAATATAATGGACATAAAGAAAAAAACGGTATCCACATTACTGGAGATGAAAAAACAAAACGAAAGAATTTCAATGCTTACATGTTATGATTACACTACCGCCCGTCTCATAGAATCAGCCGGCATTGACACTATACTTGTAGGCGACAGTCTCGGAATGACAATGCAAGGGTATGACACTACTCTGCCTGTTACAATGGATGAAACCATAATATATACAAGAAGTGTGGTAAGAGGTGGCAAAAACACATTTGTTATTGCCGATATGCCTTTTATGAGTTATCAGGTGTCCGCAGCCAAGGCTCTCGAAAATGCCGGACGACTTATCAAGGAAACAGGTGCAAATGCAGTTAAACTTGAAGGTGGCGCTGCCGTAACTGCTCAAATTAAAGCAATAGTCGATGCAGGGATTCCTGTATGCGCACATATAGGAATGACACCTCAGTCTGTAAATGTCTTTGGCGGCTTCAAAGTTCAGGGCAAAGGCGAGGAAAATGCCAAACGTATCCTTGAAGATGCCTTTGCGGTTCAAAAAGCCGGAGCCTTCATGTGCGTACTTGAATGTGTTCCCCCAAAACTTGCATCACTGATTACAAGTAAGGTCGATATGATTACCATAGGTATAGGTGCCGGAGCAGGCTGTGACGGCCAGGTTCTGGTGATACAGGATATGCTTGCAATGAATACTGATTTCAAGCCCAAATTCGTAAAACAGTTTGCCGACATAGGGAGCCAGATGACAGAAGCTTTCAGGGCTTATGACAGTGAAATAAAAGCAGAGGCTTTCCCTGAAAGCAAGCATACATTTGCAAAAAGCGACTGCTCTGATGAATACCTTGCCAGCCTGGACAAGATGTTTGAATAATCACATGAGGTGACAGGATATGATTACAGCTACAAAAATTTCAGAAGTCCGTGCAGCAGTGCGCGAATGGAAAAAGCAGGGTCTCACAATAGGACTTGTACCTACAATGGGGTATCTTCATGAGGGTCACACAAGCCTTATAGATCACGCATCGTCCATGTGCGATAAGATTGTTGTTTCAGTGTTTGTAAACCCCACACAGTTTGCCCCGGGAGATGATCTTGAAGCATACCCGCGCGATTTTGAACATGACTGCAAGCTTCTCAGAGAGCATGACTGTGATATGGTATTTCATCCTTCTGCAGATGAAATGTATCCGGATGGAAACGGCAAAACTGATACATATGTCGAGATTTTAAACAACATGACTTCACAGCTGTGCGGCAAAAGCAGACCCGGCCATTTCAGAGGCGTCTGCACAGTGGTATCCAAACTGTTTAATATAGTTACTCCTGACATGGCGTTTTTCGGCGAAAAAGATGCACAGCAGCTTGCAGTTATCCGGCGTATGACAAGAGATATGTCTTATGGCATAAAAATAATTGGATGCCCTACTGTCCGTGAAGCTGACGGCCTTGCAAAATCATCAAGAAACACATACATGAGCCAGGAAGAACGCAAATCGGCACAAGTTCTCTACAAAGCTTTACAGGCGGGGCAGGAAGCAATAAAAAATGGTGAGACAGGCTCTCAAAACGTCATAAACATTATTCATAATGTTATAGACAGTGAACCGGCGGCTGCAATCGAATATATTTCCATAGTAGACGGCACTACCATGATGTCAACAGACAAAATCTGCCCCGGCAGCCTTGTTGCCATCGCTGTGCAAATAGGAAAAACCCGACTGATTGATAATTTTACAGTCAAATAACTTGACATCCTATATTCGGGATGATAGAATAGACAGGTATTTTAAGCAGAAGTCATCCGCTTCTCACCTGCAGGTATGAGCCTGTATGGTTAATATCAGAACTTTGTTA
>CAZDQV010000041.1:0-17630 GCA_964507795.1 uncultured Oscillospiraceae bacterium
TAAAAAAACATTGAAATCGACTATTCGGTTTTAGAATAACTTTTTAGCAATTTGCCTCAAATCGATTTCCATGATAAGCAATGAAAGTAAAAGAAGTCCTGCACCCGCGTAAGCTCTGGGAATAAGCCGTTCCCCTGCAAAAAAATAAGCGACAATCGCTGAAAACACAGGCTCTAATGTAAATATTATGCCTACTCTTGATGCTGATGTATACTGTTGTGCCACAGTTTGAATCATAAATGCTATGCCTGTGCAGAATATTGCGAGAAACACCACTGCACCCCATGCCTTCGGGCTGCTTGGCAAACTCGGAGTTTCAAATATAAATGCGGCTATAAGGCAAAAAATCCCTGTAAATCCCAGCTGAAGCACTCCCAGCTGAAACACATCGATTTCTTCTTTGGATACAGCTGTTTCAGTTACAAGCAGATCGGCTGCATATGACACTGCACACAAAAGACAAATTATATCTCCAGATGCGACCTTCAGGTTTTCATCAAGTGAAAGAAGTGCAATTCCCACAAAGCACATAAAAGCAACAATGATGAACTTTCTGTCAGGTATCTGTTTTTTGAATATAAAGCCGAAAACCGGCGTAAAAACACATGTCAAAGAGCACAGAAACCCTGCATTTGAAAGACTGGTATACATAACTCCAAAGGTTGAACCTATATGTACAAATACAAGCATCAGGCCAATCAGTGCACTGTATGCAAGTGTCGTTTTATTAACTTTTTTCAGCTTTGGAAAGAAAACAGCCGTTAGAACGATGAATGCACCGAAAAACCTTAAGAAATTAAGAGTAAAAGGCTCTACTTCAGTCAAAGCTATATCAAGAAGCAGATATGAAGCTCCCCAGAACAAAGTAACCAGGGCAAGCGACATATCAGCTCTAAACTGTTTATTCATATTATATCTCCGCGATGAACAACTCTATGGCAAGCCTGCCATCAATAAGGCCTGACTTGTAATTGTTGTCTATTTCATATGCATTTATTAATATATGTTTCAGTTTTTTGATTGAATATCTGTCAGCTACCGGAATAGCTTTTTTAATTCTGTATTCATGTATTCTGGTTGCATTGTGAATCTGAGAGGCCGTCATACTTTTTTCTCTCAGCTCCTTTACAGAAAGAATGATTTCAAGCTGGCTGACAATCATATAAAGTATTTTGGAAATCTCCTCCCCTGCCGAAAGAAGATTGTGAAGCATCCTGTAAGCTTCATCTTTGCGATTCCTGCTTATCGCATCCACAAGCTTAAATATGTCTTTTTCAATATTACCATCAGTAAGTTCACTAATCTCTTCCCTGCTTATCTCATCACCACTGCAATGTGCTATGATTTTTTTCAGATCATTTTCAAGACTATAAAGAGTATAGTCGCTTCCCTTTTGAAAATACCCGCTTATTTCAACAAATTCTTTCAACGCAGCATTGCTTATGGTTTTGCCTGCAGTTCTCAGCCTCTTACCTATAAAGCTTCTAAACAAAGAGTTGTCAAGAGATGTGAAATCATATAAAGTCGCTTTGCCTTTTGCAGCATCAAAAACCTCTTTTTCGAGGTTTTCTTTTTCAAATGTTAGAATAAGCAGTGTTTCAGAAGGCAAGTCGCTTATTTCATTCAGAATATCTTCAGCTTTTAACCTGGATTTCAATCCGAAATTCACAGCTACAACACGTTTTTCAGAGAGCATTGCTATGGTTTCACATGCATTTGTAATTTCATAAAGTTCTGACGAGGCCGCATCAAACACAGTATAATCCATCTGCATTGTATCTGGATTTACATATGTTGAAACGAGCAGATTCTCTGCCCAGTTTACAAGATACTGTTCTTTTCCATATAGCAGTACAACACTCCCAATGCGGTCTTCTTTGATATCTCTGGTGATTTTTTTGTATGCATGTTCTGACATGATTTACCCTCGTTTTAAAATTTGTGCACAATTATTATACAATCGCAAGCAGGTATTTGCAAGGCGGCATTTACCTCGTCTTATTTGCACATCGTTGAAATTTTCACCTTTTTGTTGCCTGTTACAGTGATACCTATCGCACCCATTTCATCATTTCTGTATACTGCTGCTTTGTTGCTTTCAAGCCTTTCAATTGCTTCAGATGACGGATGTCCATATGTGTTTTTTCCAACCTGTATTACAGAAATCTGCGGCTTTACCTCTTTTATAAATTCATCACACGAACTGTATTTGCTGCCATGATGAGCGACCTTTAATATGTCAGCTTTGATTTCATTATCAGACACAAGTGATTTTTCACCTTTTTCATCGATATCTCCTGTCATAAGTACAGTGACTCCTTTAACGTTGACTCTCAGTACAAGGCTGTTTTTGTTTTCGTCCTCCTCATCGAGCGCATTTCCTCTCTCTGGACTCAGCACTTCAATATATACTGACTTGCTGATATTTATAATATCTCCTGCGGCGAGATAAAATATATCATCTGTCTCAAACTCCTTTTTCAGGTTGCTTTCATTAACACTGTTTGCCTCATAAACCCCAAGTCTTTTGATCTTGTATGTCTGTGACAATTCCTTGAGCCCCTGATAATGATCTGTATGAAGATGCGTCGCTATTGCCATATCTATTCTGGTAACACCATTTTTTAAAAGATATGGCTTCAATGTGCTTTTGCCCACATTGTAATTGAAATTACCTCCCCCATCTATAAGGATATTTTTGCCTCCCGCCTTTATATGCAGGCAGTCGCCCTGCCCCACATCTACAAAAATCATATCTGTCTTTTCAAATCCGTCCGAAAGGTATGCACTGCTTCCAACACCAATGATTACTGCAGCAACAAATACAGCTGCGATTTTTTTAAAGTTGTGCCTGATTAAAGAGATCTGTCCAGCTTCCGAGCATATATAAAATACGAATATATAGTAGACCGCAAGAAAAATCACAGACGGACTTGCAACATCAAAAGTAAATACTCCGCCCATATATGTAAAGTCATTGCACCAGAGCAGCAGCTTTACAAGTACGCCTGCAAGCATTGCCGCAGGCTCTGCTATTATCGGCAGCCAGCAAAAAAGAACAGTTGTAATTCCAGCCGGCACCATAACAGCTGCAATAAAATATACAGGAATATTACTTATAACTGAGGTTAAAGATATGTAATTGAAAACATACATCGTGTAAGGCACCATTCCTGCCTGCACTGCAACCATAGGAAGCAGTATGCCTTTTATTTTCTTTTGTATCATAGGCATCATTACTGCAAGAGTTATGACAGCAAGAAATGACATCTGAAATCCCGTGTTGTATATCTGCATCGGACGTACTGCCAGAATTATGATCATTGAAACACAAGCAGATGACAAAAGATCATATCTGCGATTGAGATGATTTCCTGCTATATGTATGATGATCATCAGACATGCCCTCACAACAGATGCCGTAAATGATGCGAGTGCCGCATATGAAATCAATGCAAAAGTAATGGCTATATCTGCAGGAATGCTTCTCTTTTTTCTTTTGAATCTGCAAAGGAAAGAATAAAGAAGTCCAAGATGCAGTCCGCTTACAGCAAGCACATGGGCAGTCCCGCCTCTCCTGAAAGTTTCGATGACATCATCATCTATGCCGGATGTTTCTCCGAACATGATTCCCATGATAACTGAAGCATCATCCCCGATAGTGTTTTCAAAAATATCCGCCGCACGACATTTTGCCGATTTAAGCAGTGATGCTATGCCTCCTGCAGCCTCAAGCCGCTGCAAATCATCTGCTGTTACAACACACCTTATTCCAATACTTTTCAAATATCTCCTGTAATCAAATGTACCCGGATTTGTCCGCTCTTTGGGTATTGAAACTTCTCCTGTCACATATACCCTGTCCCACAAAAAAGTTCTGTACTGAAACATGTCAGAATACACATTGACAAGAATTTTGTTTTTGTATCTGCATATACCGTTATCAGAGATTATTCTGACATCAGTAATTTGCAGTTTAAAATATTCATCATCTTTTTTTACTATATTGATAACTCTACCGGTTACAGAGACATTATCGCCATCAAAGCCTTCAAGATAATCTGAAGTATATCCTGTAATATTGTCTGTTACGAGTATAGATGCTATCAGTATAATTGCTATTAAAATCGCCGGTCTTCTCATTATATTTCTCCTGATTTGCCGGCTTTGCTGTGCTTCTCACTTACTTCAATACATATTTTATGTCCCATTACATCATTTGGCAATACATTCGGACAAAAAAAGAGAAAAAATTTACAACGTCGAAAATTGACAACGATTTCCTTTGAATTATCTTTCCTTCTGTGATAAAATATAATATATTTTTGTGACTTGAAAGGTGGTGAAATTTTGTCAGACAACTACAACAACGAAAATATACCACAAAGACCTGTGAAAAAATCAAGAAAAAAAAGCAAAGGAAGAACTAATGCTTTTTATAATAAAAACAATGCTTCCGAAACATCCCCGATCAGCAAAGGGACAGGCAGAAGAAGCAAAAAAAAGGCTCCAGGCAAAAAATCACGGGCAAAAAAAATAATCAGAATACTTCTTCTGGTGATTCTTGCTCTGGTACTTGCTGTTGCTGTATATACTGCAGTTGTAATAGCCAAGGCACCCAAAATAGATCCTGACAATATATATTCTTTCTTAAACGAAAGCTCTATTTTGTATGATGATGAAGAAAATCAGATATACAGTGTATATGCCGGTGATGAAGGAAACAGAACGAACATTGAATACAATCAGATTCCTGAGGATATGATCAATGCAATTGTTTCAATTGAAGACAAAACTTTCTGGAAGCACCATGGATTTAACATTATAAGAATACTGGGAGCTATCAAAAACAGTATTTTCAGCGGTGAACAGATAAGCGGCACAAGCACACTGACTCAGCAGCTCGCAAGAAATATATATCTTGATAATGAGCGAACATATGCACGAAAGATTAAAGAAGCATATTATACAATCTGCCTTGAAAAGAAACTTACAAAGGAGCAGATTATAGAAGCGTATCTGAATACAATTAATTTCGGATATGGTACTTATGGCATACAATCTGCCGCAAACGCTTACTTTTCCAAAGACGCGGAGGACCTTGATTTGCTTGAATGCGCAGCACTTGCAGCATTACCACAGTCCCCTACCAACAATGCTTTGGTGCTTCGTCTTGAAAAAGGTTCTGTAAGTTCAGATGACAAGAATATCATAAGCCAGGATAACGACTGGATTTACTATTACAATGGCGAGGCTTCAAAAGAAAGAAGAAATACAGTTCTTGAATTCATGTGTGAACAGGGATACATCACATCAGAAGAAAGGGATGAAACTTTCTTGGCAAGCCTCAAAAAACACATTAATTTAAGCAATACTTCTTCAAGTTCATTTGCTTCATATTTTACAGACTATGTAATAGATGAGGTTGTAGCTGATTTGCAAGCAAGTGAAGGTATGGATGAGAACCAGGCAAGAGAGTATGTATATAACGGCGGCCTTAAAATCTATACAACATTAAGTTCTGACGCTCAGGAAATAGTTGAAAAAGAATACTCTGATACAAGTAATTTCCCCGGCACTGCAAATCTCAGCACAGACGGGAACGGCAACATACTGAGCACCAGTGGCGGAATACTGCTTTACAATTACAGCAGCTATTTCAACAGCGACGGTGATTTCACTCTTTACTCATCAGAATTCAAATGGAGAAAAGACGGCTCCCTGCTGATTAAAAAGAATAAGCGGCTTTCATTCTATCAGACAGAAGTCGATGGCAAAACAGACTACAATATTGAATTCAAGAATATGTATACAAAAGAAAACGGCTTCTTCTATTCAATAGAGGGAGGTGTGCTGTCTATCGACGCCAAATACAAATCAATGAGCAAAAATGGCAACATGATTATAAGTGCTGACTTTTTTGAAAACGAAAAAACCGCCGATTTCTTCGTTGAATCGGGCTCAAATCTGGTAGTAAAATCATCAAACTACACATTGAGACAAAAAATCAATCAGCCTCAAAGCGCCATGGTCATTGTTGATAATGATACAGCTCAGATAAAAGCGATGATAGGTGGCCGGGGTGCTTCAGGAAGACTTCTTTATAACAGAGCCACAAGCACACGCCAGCCGGGATCATCAATCAAGCCTCTGGCAGTTTATTCTTCTGCCCTGCAACAGGGCTTTGAAGCTGCAAAATCAGGCCAGAAGCAAAGCTTTACATATATGTATGATGATTATGGCAGTAACGTATCAACTTCCGGTACATATGGCTCCTACTGGTCTGCCGCCAGCATCATAAACGATGCTCAAATGACTGTAAACGGTCAGGTATGGCCAAAGAACTTTTACAGCGGATACAAAGGATTCGTCACAATGAGAGAAGCTGTACAGCAGTCAATCAACGTATGCGCAGTTAAGGTATTTGTCGAAGTAGGCCCTGAATATGCGGCAGCACAACTCAAAAAATTCGGTATAACATCTGTTGTTGAATCAGGTGATGTCAATGATATGAATGCTGCGGCGCTTGCGCTTGGAGGTATGACAAACGGTATATCCCCTGTTGAAATGGCAGGAGCATATACAACACTTGCAAACCTTGGAACCTATACAGAACCTGTTTCATATACGAAAGTTACTGACAGAAACGGAGATGTGCTTCTCAAAAACACTCAGGAATCACATGAAGTTCTTGACGCCGGAGTAGCATGGATAATGGACGATATCCTCAGAACCACCGTTACAAACGGAATAGCAAATGCTGCCGCTATAGGTGTACAGCCTGTTGCAGGTAAAACAGGTACTACTGATGATAAGGTTGATGCATGGTTCTGCGGTTTCACTCCGCAATACACAGCATCACTTTGGATAGGCAATGACGTGAATATTCAGCTTACTGAAGGCTCTACGGCAGCCGCACGACTCTGGTCAAAAATAATGCAACAGATATGTGCGAAATTCCCTACTGAGAGTTTCAAATCAGCACCATCAAATGTAATCAGATACAATGGTGAATATTTTGTTTCTGGCACGCAATCAAATATTTCAATGCCTAAGCTCACTGAAACAGTGGAGGTTTGTGCAGAATCCGGTGAACTTCCTACCCCTGAATGCACCAACATCAAGGAAAAGACATTCAGCGTGAGCGCAGGCAAAGAAGGCGCATCAGAAGCCCTTGAAAACAAGCTGCCTAAATATTATTGCCACATTCATAATTCAAATACAAGCAAATATCCTATCAATCCTGAATATATACAGGTGGAACCGGAAGAACCGGAGGAACCGGAGCAGCCGATTGAACCAGACAATACAGAGCAAACTGAATAACCACTTATATGAAGAGGACCTCCATCACGGAAGGCCTCTTTTCATATTCAATCAGTTATTTCTCTGAGCCTGTATCCTGCTGTATTAAGCAAAGTCTCAGCTTCATTTTTTTCAAGTTTCATTTTGTTGCAAAGCTCCAGCACATTTTGAATCTCCGGAATGTATTCACTATTCATGCACATTGCTGTAAACTCAGCTTTACTCATTTTTAGTGAAGAAAAAGTAATCTCTCCCGACGCTATTTTTTTGTCATACAATCTGAAAAAAGCTGCAGAAAAAGATATTTCTCCATCATATTCTTTTTCAATAATATCATCCATACTGTATCTGTACATATATTCACCTCTCATCTCGGATAAGTATATTGTACCAAACCACTGGCACGATATCCAGATGTTTGGTACAATAAAAGAAAAACAAAGAGGTTCAATTTATGTCAATTAAAAATATAATACTCGCATCATCATCTCCAAGACGAATTGAAATGATGAAAGCACATAGTATAAATCCTGTCATTATCCCCGCAGACATCAAAGAAAACGCACCTGTTTACGGTGGCAAAACTGAGACATGCATGTTCCTGGCACTAAAAAAAGCTCTCCATGTAGAAGAAACCTTGGACACAGAGCTCAAAAGCAGTCATCCTTACATATTGGCGGCAGACACTATCGTTTATAATGACAAAATAATAGGCAAGCCAAAAAACGAATCAGATGCTTTAAAAATCCTGATGGAGCTTTCAGGCAAAGCGCATTATGTTATAACAGGGGCTGCAATTATCAAAGCAGGCACTTCCCTCAGGACAGTATTTAACAGTATAACCAAGGTATATTTCAAAGAATATACCGCAGATGACATTGCAGATTATCTCAAGACTGATGAGCCGTATGATAAAGCCGGTGGATATGCAATTCAAGGCTATTTTGGCAGATTTGTAGACAAATACGAAGGCTCCCTCGATAATGTCATCGGTTTCCCTTTTGAAGAAATAACAAAGGTGCTGGAGGAATTTGAAAATGAAGCTTTATGATAATATAGTAATCGGAGCAGGCGCTGCAGGGCTTTTTTTTGGTGCACTTTCAAATCCTAATACAGAATCACTGATTATAGATCACAGCCAGAGGCCGGGACTCAAACTGCTACTTTCAGGAAACGGACAGTGCAATATTACGCACGATGGATCCATCAAAGACTTTATTTCACGCTACGGTAGTCATGGCAGATATATCAGAAACATCCTTTACAGCTCAAACAATCTGTCTCTTATTGATTTTTTAAACCAAAACGGCATCAAAACCATAACAAGAGAAGACGGCAAAATATTCCCTGCATGCCTCAAAGCTTCTGAAATTCTGAATTTACTTATACATAAATCTGAATCAAACGGTTTCAGGCTGCTTCTCAAACAGGAAATAACAGATATCCTATATAACATTGATGACGGTACGTATACTGTAAAAACGAAAAACGACTCGTTTAAAACAAAAAAACTTGTTATAGCCACTGGAGGTATGTCTTATCCCAAAACAGGCTCTGACGGCTCATTATACCCTCTCATAAGCAAACTGGGGATACAAATGGCTCCTTCAAGGCCTGCTCTTGCCCCTATCTATACTCACAACTACAAATACAAGTGCCTCTCAGGCATTTCATTCAAAGATATTCAGATAAGGCTGCTTGAAAACAATCGTGAGATTGCATCAAAAACAGGGGCTATGCTCTTCACTCACAAATCTTTTTCAGGGCCTGCGATACTTGACATATCAAGATATGCACAGAGCGGATACGAGCTTGAAATAAATTATGTATACCCTATTACTCAGGGTAAAGCTTCTGAAATGATAAAAGATACATTTCAAGGCAACAAAAAAGAATTTCATACATATATTTCGCGTATTTTTAATCTTCCGGATGCTGTTGCAGTTAAATTAATTGAAGATGCCGGGATATGCCCATATATGAAGACCTCATGTATTGAAGGGGATGAAATATCAAAAATATCAGAAGTTCTCACCTGCCACAGATACATAATAAGCGGCACAGGCGGATTCAGCGAAGCTATGGTCACTTCAGGAGGTATATCCCTTGATGAGATTAATCTCCGGAATATGGAATCAAAAAAATACAGTAACCTGTATTTTATAGGGGAGATTGTAGATATTGATGGTGATACCGGAGGATTTAATCTGCAGTTCGCATATTCATCGGCTGCAGCGGCTGTTAAAAATAATAGCGGCTGATTTCTCAGCCGCACATTATCTGTTATGTATATTAGTACAGATTTGCAAAAATCTCTGCGATTTCTTCTTCGCTCAAGAATACATAGTTGTTTCCAAGGAGCCTCTGCTGATTGTCTACAGTTGACTTTGCAAATGTTGCAATCTGGTCTTCTGTCATACCATATTCTTTTAATGGTTTCTTTTCGATAATCTTGCCAAGGAACTCATCCAATGCAACATATACATCAGCTTCACTGCAACCTAATACATCAGCAAGAATTTTGTTAACGATTTCAATCTTGCCTTTAGGCTGTTTTCTCATGTACATTTTGAAAACTTCTGTGAAACAGATAAAGTTTGCTTCACCATGAGGAATATGGAATGCTCCACCATGTGCATATGATAAAGCATGAACAGCACCGCAGCCTGCATTACCAAATGCAATACCTGCATAGTTTGAAGCGATTAAGAAATCCTTTAATAAAGGTTTTCTGTTTTCAGCTGTATTGCCGCCTGCTGCAACCATCTGCTTGTATCCGTTCATAATCATTTCGATTGCTTTTAATGAGAACATCTCTGTGAAAGGTGAAGCCTTTGGTGAAAGGAAACTTTCTACCGCATGAATTAAAGCATCTACTGATGAAGTAGCGAATACCTTGTCAGGAAGACCCTGAAGTGATTCAGGAATAAGTACTGCGATATCTGCATAAGTCTGCTCATCAGCAATACCCTTCTTTAAGTTGAGTGATGGAATTGAAGCTACTGCTACATTTGTAACTTCTGAACCTGTACCGCATGTTGTAGGAACAACTACCAGCTTTTTAACTCTCTTTGGAGCTACTTTGCCTGTATAAAGGTCTGCTACCTTGTCAGGAATCTCACATGAGAGAACTTTACAGCAGTCAACGATTGTACCGCCTCCGAAAGCTATGATTCTGTCATATTCATACTTGTCCATATCTTTTTTCATAGCATCCATCATTTCATCAGTAGGCTCGCCGGCACCGTATTTTTCCTGATAGATTACAGGCATGTCTATACCAAGCGGTTTAACATATGGATCATACATCCACTGGTTTGTTACAAGGATATCTCCCTTACCAAATTTGAATTCATCATTGAAATCCTTAAATGTGTCGAAATAATAGATTGCAGGAACTACTCTTAATGCTTGCATTTTAATACCTCCGAAATTAAATAAAAACTTAAACTTATATAATTAATATTCTACTTTGAACATTTTTTTGAAGCTTTCTTTGAGTTCATCTCTGAAATCAGGATGAGCTATATCGATAAGAGCTCTTGCTCTGTCTCTTACTGTCTTGCCTTTGAGCTTGGCAATACCATATTCAGTTACAACATAATCAACATCGTGTCTTGAAGTTGTAACAACCTGACCTTCTCCTAAAAGCGGAGTGATTTTTGAAAGCTTGGTGCCGTCTTTTTTGACTGTGATTGAAGGCATTGCGATAATTGCTCTGCCGTTTTGTCCCATAGCAGCACCTCTTATGAAATCAACCTGTCCGCCTACTCCTGAGAACTGTCTGTATCCAATTGTATCTGCAGCAACCTGTCCATAAAAGTCAATACCTATACAAGCATTGATACTTACCATATTAGGATTCTGTGCAACTACCATAGGATGGTTTACATAATCAACAACTTTGAGGAGACATTCTTCGTTATGGTCAAGGAAGTCATATGTCTTTTTTGAGCCCATTGCAAAGTTGAATACAAATTTACCTGTATCTATAGCTTTTTTACTGTTATCTATAGCTCCTGCCTCATAAAGCAGAATAGGTCCGTCGCCAAGCATTTCTGAATGTATACCCAGATGTTTTTTGTTTGTAAGCTGGTGGCATACCGCATCAGGAATTGCTCCGATACCAAGCTGCAACGTATCTCCATCATTGATAAGCTCTGCACAGTTTTTGCCTATAGCTTCTTCTACCGGTCCGATTTTGGCTGGCGGAAGCTCTACAAGTGGAGTATCAGCTAAAACAAAGGCGTCAATCTGATCTACATCAAATATTGCATCACCATATGTAAAAGGCATATTTTTGTTAACCTGTGCCAATACTACTTTTGCGGATTCTACTGCCTGAACTGTATAATCTGCTGATACACCTGCTGAAACTTTACCGTTTTCATCAGGTGGAGTTACCATTATCATCGCTACATCGACTTTGATGTCTCCAGTCCTCATAAGCATTGGAATCTCATGGAAGAACATAGGTGTAAAATCACCATTACCTGCTTCTATGCATTTCCTTGTATTGCCACTTGCAAACCAAACATTTGTATGGAAATTCTCAGCATATTCAGGATTTGTATATCCTCCGGAACCGTGGCTTACCATATGTGAAATCTCTACATTCTTGTATGCCGCATGGTTTGCAACCATAGCATCTACAAGTGCAGGCGGTTCACCTATGCAATGTGCAAGCACAACTTTGTCGCCTGAATGAATCATTTTTACGGCGTCTTCTGCTGACATTATCTTGCTTTCGTAATATTCTTTCCAACCCATTTAATAAATCCTCCTAATTTTATGTATATCTACAAGCTGCTTTGCAGCTCATTTATAATCTTCTCTATATGCTCCGCTGCCCACATTTTTCTAACCTTGCCAGACCAGTCAAACTGATCATAGCCTGCACAGCAGCTACTGCATCCTCCTATGATAAGAAGGTCATCATATTGTTCGTCTTCCTGTGTTATCTCAAATTCAATATCACTGTCCTTAAGTCTTTTTTTTATTTCGCTCAAAGCTTCTCCCCTGTCGTATCTGGGATTGCAACCGCCGCAAAATCTAACGCCACATTTCATATGTTAAATATTACCTCGTAATTTGAATACAGGGGACGGAGCATCCTCCGTCCCCTTAAATCTCCGAAATTATTTAATTCCGATTATAGCCTTAGCTAATTCTTTCTTTGCAGGAAGGTTGCCCTGTCTTGCAATCATGATTCTCTGAGCCTGTGGTGAACCTGCACCGTGTAATGACTCTGTTCTGTATCCAACTGCTGATGAACCAAGGCAGATGTTTTCTAAGAATCTGAGAACTCTCATTCTCTCTTCAGTTGTGCAAGCTGGTGAACCTGCGAAGAACTTGTTGCAGATTTCTCCGATTGTCTCGCCGTTCTTGCCTACCTTGAGGTCTGATTTGAAATCTTTTTCGGATGGCATAGTTACCATCAGTCCGCCTGCGATGTCTTCTGCAAGTCTTACGATTTCATAAGGGAATCTTGTAACATTCTGCTTACATACGTTTGCAAGAAGAAGGTCAATCTGATAGTTACCTGCTTCTGTAGGATATCCTTCAGCTGAGCAAGCAATACCGCAGCAGTACAATGTCTCGTTGAGGTGAGTCATTTCGATGAGTTTGTCCTTGATGTGTGAAGCCTTCTGTGCTCCGTTGTAGTCAGCAGCAAGTGCAGCAGCTCCGATGATAACATCACCAACACCAACTTTGCATCCGCCGTATGACTGTCTGTGATATCCTGCGAATCTTTCTACGAGCATTCCAGCGAATTCATATTCTTCACATAAGAAAATGCAGTCATTAGGAATGAATACGTTATCAAATACTACTAATGCTTCCTGTCCACCGAATTTACCGTTTCCAAGGTCAACATCTGCGCCTTCTTCTAATTTTCTTGTATCGCATGACTGTCTGCCGTAAATCATGAACATGCCGTCTGCATCTGAAGGACATGCAAATGATACTGCATAAGCTTTGTCATCTTCGCCCATAGCCTGTGTAGGCATTACGATATGCCAGTGTGAGTTGATTGTACCTGTCTGATGAGCTTTAGCTCCTCTTACTACGATACCGTCTTCTCTCTTCTCTACGATATGTACGAAAAGATCAGGATCCTTCTGAAGATGAGGTGCAAGTCCTCTGTCTCCCTTAGGGTCAGTCATGGCTCCGTCTACTACCAGGTCTTCGCTCTGTACTTTAGTTAAGAATTTTTTGAAGTTCTCATGATAATGAGTTCCATATTTCTTGTCTACTTCGAAAGTAGTTGAATATACAGCGTTGAATGCGTCCATACCTACGCATCTCTGGAAACATGAAGCTGTCTTCTGTCCGCAGAGTCTCTGCATTTTAACTTTTTTTCTGAGGTCATCAGTGCTCTGATGTAAATGACCGAATCTGTTAACGATTTCACCTGTAAGGTTTGATTTGGCAGTCATAAGATCAGCATACTGAGGATCCTGTGCAAGGTCATAAGTTACTTTGACACAGTCGATTGAAGGTCTGATGATTGGGTGGTCTACCCAGTTTTCAATCTTTTCACCAAACATATACACTCTTGTTTTCATTTTTCTTAAACTCTCAACATACTGTTCGCCTGTCATTAGCATAATAAAATCACTCCTTTTTATATTTTAGAACAAATCCATCTCCTTATTGATCAGCAAATGTTCATTTAAAACTAAATCTCATGATTAAGGATTTTTCTGGCCATATCAAGCAAATCTTCACTCACTGTTGTATCCAGTCTGACATCCTTAATATCGCTGCATTCACTCATCACCATGTCTTTTACTACCTGCTCAAGAGTATCCTGTGCTGACGGGCACTGCGCACATGCACCTGTAAATTTGATATATGCAATGCCGTCTTCTATTGCCGTAAGCCTTGCTCCGCCGTAATGTGCAGCCAGTATAGGGTCTACTTTGTCTTTAAGAATTTTTTTGATTGTGTCTTCCATTTTGTTCTCCTCAAAGCATTTGTTGTATAGATACCTCTACAAGCTAAATTATACATAACCTCAAAACCATTTTCAAGTGTACTTATTCTACTTGTTTGCCCAAAATAAAGACTTGCTTGCTATATTTTTCCGACTCAAAAAAATTCACCGCACAACTGCTCATTGCACAATCAGGCCAAAATATGATATTATATAGGCAGAGGAAAACGGCGCATTCCGCCTAAATTATATTTATACAGAAAGGAAGCTTCAATATGTACGAAACAGTTAAATACGAAGTCAAAAACAACACGGCATATATCACAGTGAACAGGCCCAAAGCTCTGAACGCACTTAACATGCAGGTTCTTGATGATCTTCACAATGCTTTTACAGAGGCAAACGAAGATGAAACAGTAAGAGTTGTGATTCTTACAGGAGAGGGCAAAGCTTTTGTTGCAGGTGCAGATATAGCTCAAATGTACGAGTTTGACCCTATTCAGGGAAGAAATATGATGATTAAGGGTCACGGCCTTATGAACTTCATAGAAGCCATCGAGAAGCCTGTAATTGCCGCAGTAAACGGATATGCTCTCGGCGGCGGCTGTGAGCTTTCAATGGCGTGTGATTTCAGAATCGCCTCCGAAAAAGCAAAATTCGGTCAGCCTGAAACAGGTCTTGGAATCATACCCGGCTTTGGCGGTACGCAGAGGCTCCCACGTCTTGTAGGCAAGGCCAAGGGCAAGCTTATGATTATGACAGGTGAGATTATAGGGGCGCAGGAGGCATACGAAATAGGGCTTGTCGAAAAGGTTGTCCCTGCAGATGAACTTATGAATGCAGCTGAAGAGCTTGCAAATACCATCAAATCAAAAGCTCCTATCGCAATTGCACTTACAAAGACAGTTATCAACAACGGCTACGGTCTTGATATGAAAACAGCAAGCGCTCTTGAAATGGAAGCTTTCACTGCACCTTTTGCTTCACAGGACAAATCAGAAGGTATGCTGGCATTCCTCGAAAAAAGAACCCCTGAATTCAAAAATAAATAAAAAACAAAAAAGGCAGATTGTATCACTTTCTGCCTTTTCCTCTATCCAGTTTCTTTCCAACCTACCATACCCTTGCCGCATACTTGCAATTCTTTAATTCCGTATTTGCCACAAGATCACCCTCAGCATCATATACCATAATCCGGACTTTGTAATAGTACTTTGTCCCCTTCTTGCCTACTGTATTGATAAACGTATCAGTATCTTTTTCAATCCTCGCAGCATATCCTGATGATTTTTTGGTCGAGCGATAGAAACGATATTTAACAGTATATCCTTGTTCCTTGAAATTGGCTATCATTGCCTTCTCCTCATCGCTTAGATTAAGCACCACCTTAATATTGCCTTTGGTGGTTTTGGATGAGCGAGCCTTCATCGAATCAAGCCCTGCAACTGCATCCTTAACTTCTGTATCAAGGGTTTCCTTAGTCTTCTGGAATATCACCTCTATCTTATCACCTGTCTTAAGACCTGTCAGAGTGCTGACAACACCTTTATCCACGCCATTTACCATCACAGATGCAATCTCATATCCCTCATCAGGAGTAATAGTAGCTGTCCTGCCGTTATATGAGAGAGTAATACTACCGTTTTCAGGTGTAATTACAACAGGCTTCTGAGTAATGCTGTAATAAACTGTACGCACATGCCCACACAGGTCGCAGGTGGTATCTTTAGAGCTGCTGTACTGATGCTCCGTACACTGCGCCCAATTGGCTGTGTATGTACGGTCTCCTATGCTGCCCTTCGCTATTGTTATGTTTTTACTCTGCCCTGTAATATCTGTGCCACTCCAGCCTGCGAAGATATATCCTACCTTGATTGGAGCAGTTAATGTAATATCATCACTCTTAACTGTGTATGTTGCCGGATTTGCATTGTTTTCAACACTGCCGCCATCCAAATTATATGTAATTTGATAGTCTGTAAGTTTACCTGTTGTATAAAGCGTCATATCATTGGTTACGCTTCCGTTAAATTCATACTTTTGTGTACAATTTTCATCACTGTACCAATTGCTGAAATTGCTATATCCCTCCGGGGTCAGGCTGGTAGCTTTATTACCGCTTCGCAGCACCTGCTTCGCATAATACTCATTATTGATTTTGTAATCCACGGTCTTCCCATTTATTGTATTATTCCCGGTGGTTCCATAAAACAGGCCGCCTGTAATAGTTCCATTGCCTGTCACGTTCTTTTTGAAAGTTCCACCGGATATAGAACCCCCGTTGTCTACTTCGCCTTTGAATGTTCCGCCGGAAATCGTTGCTGTAGTTTTTGCAATTTTACAAGAACCAATAGTACCTCCGGTTATTTCTATAGCAATATTTTCTTTTACATTGTGGGCTATATTCAAATATTTTACTTCACCACCGTTCATAGTAAAATCGCTTCCATCAATGTATATCCTGCAATCGCATTTGCCTTCACTGATTGCAACTTTCGTTTGTGCAACACCAACTGCACAAATCCCATAAGCATCACCGTTATCACAGCCGAAAATAGCTCCACCTGAGATCTTTACAACGGGGGGGTTGCCCCCATTATCTTGACTCGTGCATATAGCGCCTCCTTGGTCTTCTGCCCCGCAACCTACAATGTTTCCGCCTTGCAGTTCAAGGGTGCCGGATACATATATGCCTCCACCGTATGCTTCACCAATACCATTATGTCCGGTTGTAGCATTTCCTCCGGTAATCACGCCACCTTTCACAATCTGCGTACCATTTGTCTCATCAAGAGTCCAAAGACCGGTTTTAGTATCTACAGAAAATCTGTGTTCAGCATCGGGCCTACTATCTGTTATCGTCAAAGGCCATTCTTCATCCACTTTAATCACACTGCCTGTACTGCCTTCTGCCAAACTCAGCACATATCCGTTCAGATCAAGGGTGACAGCGCCGCTAATCTCCAAAGTTTTGCTGATCGTAATATCGCTTGTTAATTTATAACTTCCATTTTGTAGTTCCAACATTTTGTCTGATGTTGTATAAGTTGAAAGGTTTTCTTGGTTCAACGCTATTGTATCAGCCCACACAGCATTCGGCATGGCCCCCCCTACAAGGCACAGGCACAATAGCACCGTTAAAATTATCCTTCTCATATCATCCCTCCTACTAATTTTCACCTTATTTCAGTAGTTTTGTACTTCACTTGATTAAATTAATCATACTACACCTGTACTTACTTTGCAAATGTATCTTTTTGGCTGTTTCAAATTTCCCCACGAAAAAACACCCTTTTCAGAGTGTCTTTTTGTCCGATGAGTATGTTCATTTGTTATCATACCATATATTCTTCAGCTATCACCATATTGCCGGTCTGTCTTGTTT
>CAZDQV010000042.1:0-17069 GCA_964507795.1 uncultured Oscillospiraceae bacterium
GCTACGAGTGTAGATTACAATCCTCATAGCGAAGAGTCTGTTAGATTCTTTAAAAACCTCCTCTGTTTTGATATATAGCAGTGGTTAACATCCGGATGTTAGCGTTGGCTAACTTATAGTTATAATATGCCACTATAAAATAATAAAATCAACAGACAGGGAATAAAATTTTCTAACGACGGAAGACGGGAATTACTACATCCGGAGCCTTTAACTTTATATCACTACGGTGATACAATGAAAGAAAATGGAGGAATTTAATGTGGACAAACTTCTTACGATATATCACGGCTCTCAGCAAATCGTTGAAACGCCGGTCTTCGGTGAGGGTCGGAAGAATAACGACTTCGGATTGGGCTTCTACTGCACTGAGAGCAACGAACTTGCAAAGGAATGGGCGGTTTCTTCCCTGCAGGACGGCTTTTCAAACAGATACATGCTGGACGTGGAGTTTTTGAATATTCTTAAACTGAACAGTCCGGATTATACCATACTCAACTGGATGGCAGTCCTTGTCGACCATCGGTTGTTTTCCATCAAGACACCTGTGGCGAGAAGAGCAAAAGCCTACCTGATTGATAATTTTGGCATCAACGTCAACGCTTATGATCTTATCACAGGCTACAGAGCCGATGACTCATATTTTGATTACGCCGAGGCGTTCTTGAACAACGCAATCACCGTGGAGCAGCTTTCACGCGGCATGCGGCTTGGCAAGCTATGTGAGCAGATTGTCGTCAAATCAGAATTTGCTTTTTCAAAAATCCAATATGCAGGCTTTGAGACGGCAAAAAAAGATACATATTACGTCTTACGCAAAGCAAGGGACGATGATGCCAATCAGACATATCTGAACATCTTTGAGGAAGAGGCGGACGGTCTGTATATACAGGATATCATGAGAGGAGGCATTACAAACGATGATTCACGCATACCGAGAAATCTATCTGAGTAAGGCTCAGGCCACGCTGGGGGATGCCTTCGACTACGCCGTGAACATATGCAAAATCTCCGGCGAGGATTTCGTGAAGCTTTTTATCATAAGCACAATAAGTCGGCGTATGGAAAACGGTGAACCCTCCATCATTGCGGGCAAAAGCGGGATTGAGATTGCCTCGGATGTGGTGCTTGAGACCACGGGCAAAAGTCTTGACGCAGAACCTGCGGAAACCATAGGCCGTTCACGGGTATACTGGATTGGATGGGCTGTCGCCTATTATCAGTGGTATTCGGCAAGAAGCTATTCAGAGATATTCAAGGCTCTCTCCTTTGACGAGCTTCAGAATATGTATTACACGCTCCATGAAGCTGACATCTCCAAATTTACGGACATTGCAGATAAAAGAATCAGAGAACACTTCAAGGATACCAATCTGAAACGTATACGTACAGTCTACAACTGCACACAGGCCGCTCTTGCGAAAGAGTCTGGTGTAACGCTCCGTTCCATCCAGATGTATGAGCAGCGCCGAAAGGACATCAACAAGGCAAGCGCAGAAACACTGTGCCGCATTGCAAAGGCGCTGGGATGCACTATTGAGGATCTGATAGAAAAGTAAAGAACCCCAAATCAGACTCTGTCTATATGTTTTTTCAGCCGCTTTGTGAGGAGCACAGCCAAAGAGATTTTAATGATGTCAGGGATTATGAAGGGTATCACGCACATTGAAAGGGAAGCTGCGATACCTGCCCATGTGAGTGCACCGGTATATATATATGTAAACCATACTGTACCAAATGCATAGCATGCAATAAGCCCAAGCACCATGCCGGAGGCTGCAGCAAGAGTGCTGTTTTTGAATCGGTCAATTACGATGCCTGCTATGAGTGCTGTGAAAACAAACCCTATTATGTAACCGCCAAGAGGTCCTGCTATAACTGCGAATCCTCCCTGAAAGTTTGCAAAAACAGGGACTCCTATACTTCCGATGAGAATATAGCAGATGATTGCGGCAAGGCTTCTTTTTGTGCCCAAAAGTCCGGCTGTCAGAAATACAGCAAATGTCTGCAATGTAAAGGGCACTGCTGAAGGAATTGAAATCCAAGAACATATGGTAATAAGTGCGACAAACAATGCACATAAAATTGTCGATTTTGTTCTTTGTGAAGATATTGTCTGAGGTCTCATTTCTTTGTCTCCCACTCGTTTGTGATACACCCATTATATCCAAAGGAAAAACAATTGTCAACCAAAAACAATAAATGAGTTAACAACTCTTATTTTCCGTTGTAAAACAGCTGTAAAGATGCTAAACTTAGTCTATAAATATGAAGAGAAAGGGTTTCAAATGGACGAACAATTTTTAAAGCTTCTGTCAAAGGAGTACCCGAACATTAAAGCGGCTTCGGCCGAAATCATAAATCTCAGTGCCATTTTGGCATTGCCAAAGGGAACAGAGTATTTCTTAAGTGACCTTCATGGAGAACATGAGGCATTTATACATATGATTAAGAGCGCTTCAGGGGTCATAGCCGCCAAGATAGATGAGATTTTTGGAGACGACCTTACAGAGCAGGAACGCGAAAGACTTGCAGCTCTTGTATATAACGCACCGGCAGAAATCAGGCGCAGAAAAAAAACAGAACAGGACTTTGACCAGTGGTGCCGCAAGACGATATACCAGCTTATTGAGATATGCAAATCAGTATCACACAAATACACACGCAAAAAAGTAAGGAGAAGGCTTCCCGAATATGCTGATTACAGTATGGACGAACTGATGCATGCCTATGATGAAGAGAACCGTTCCAGGTATTACAGTGAAATCATCAATTCTATAGTTGAGTGCGGCGTTGCAGAGGATTATATAATCCAGGCGGCCGAAACAGTATCAAGACTTGCGGTAGACAGACTCCATATAATCGGAGATATATTCGACAGAGGATCTCATCCTGACAAGATTATGGATTTCCTTATGGAATATCACGATGTCGATTTTCAATGGGGCAACCATGATATAGTATGGATGGGTGCAGCCACAGGCAACTGGGCATGCATAGCTAACGTGCTCAGGATGAACATCAGTTACAACAACTTTGACATGCTTGAAATCGGATATGGTATCAACCTGCGGCCTCTTGCAACATTTGCACAGAAGTTTTACGGTGATGATCCGTGCGATGCATTCAAGCCTCACATAATCGAAAAAAACGTATATGACCAGGTGGATGAATCTCTTGCAGCCAAAATGAACAAGGCAATCTCAATATTGCAATTCAAGATTGAGGGACACAGAATTAAAAATCATCCGGAATTTCATCTTGAAGGCAGGAATCTCCTTGACAAGATAGATTACGAAAGGGGAACCATAGTTGTCAGAGGAGAAACTTATGAACTCAAAGATAAGAATTTCCCTACAGTAGACCCCGAAGATCCGTATTACATCACCCCTGAAGAAAAAGAAGTAATGTCAACCCTTGAAGCTGCGTTTTTGCAAAGTGAAAAACTTCAGCGGCATATTCGCTTCCTGTACAGCCATGGAGCAATGTATACCATCAGTAATGGTAATTTGCTTTATCATGGCTGCATACCTCTGAACGAAGATGGTACATTTGAAGAATGTATCATAAACGGCAAGAGAGTCAAAGGCAAGGCACTTATGGATTATCTTGATGATCAGGTCAGAAAAGCATATTTCAATCCTGTTGAATCTGAAGAGGTTGGCAGAGGCGGAGATCTGATGTGGTTTCTGTGGCTTGGCAACAATTCACCTCTGTTTGGTAAAGACCAGATGACTACTTTTGAAAGATGCTTTATTGCAGACAAAAAAACGCACAAAGAGTATACAAGACCATATTACAAATATCGTGACAGCAAAGAAATCTGCGAAATGATACTCAGTGAATTCGGACTTGACCCTGAGAAATCCCATATATTAAACGGACATGTGCCTGTGAAGATTAAAGATGGCGAAAGCCCTGTCAAAGGAGAGGGCAAGCTGTTTGTGATAGACGGAGGCATATCAAAGGCATATCAAAAAACCACAGGAATTGCAGGATACACATTTATATTCAACTCAAGATTTATGGCACTTTCAGAGCATAAACCGTATGAACCTCTCAAAGAAGACGGAACCCAGCAGTTTCACAGACCTGTAATCAGAACCGTAGCAGTATTGCCTGAAAGAATGAATGTCAGAAGCTCTGATGACGGCAGAGAACTTGAAAATCAGGTAAACAACCTGAGAGCACTGGTAGATGCCTACAGGAAGGGCACTATCAAAGAAACGTATTAGCAAGAGCAGGCGGGAGGAACTATGTTTATAAAGATTCTTACATTATTCATTGTAATTTTTGTTTTGATGTTTGTAATAGGCATCATCAGAGGCAAAGGCAGAACAAAAGCTTCTGCCGGAGCTGTTGCAAGGGAAACACGCAAGCTGTCATCATTTGATGATATGATTTCAGAATATGAAACTGAAGCAGATCATGGCAGCATTACAGAAGACCAGTACTATTATTGCTGCTATATGACAGGCAAAAAAATAAACGGATATGATCTCAAAAAAGCAGTAATGTTTCAGACCACATGTGAAGTCAGAGGCATCAGAGATAAAGGGGCCATGAAAAATATCCTTAAATATGATGAGCTTTATGGAGATATTGATATTGCTTCAATAGATTGCGAAGAATTTTATGCCATAGGCGAAAAAACATCTGAAATAGTAGAGAGAATAAAGCGGCTTAACAGAGCTGAATAAACGAAAGAGATAAAAAGAGCAGGAACGCTTTTGTAGGCAATCCCTGCTCTTTTGTTTTTAGAACTTTGAAATTCTGCGCATCTTTGATCTTTCCATATGCTCCTTCATAGCATTTGCAGCGGTCATCTCATCCCTGCTTTTGATTGCCATGAAAATTTTTCTGTGTTCTTCCAGAACAGTTTCCAGATATTCTTCCGGATCATCATAGTCAAAATTATTGGTGTATTTCACGTAAAGCTGATAAGATGACAGCGTATTGAGAAGCATTCTGTTGTGAGCAGCTCTATATATATTCTGATGAAAATTTATATTGATATTGAGCATCTTGTCAATGTCTTTTTTCATCGTATAAAACTCCATGAATTCAAAAGTTTCTTCAAGATCCTCCATTTCTTCATCACTTATTCTGTCAACAGCCCATTTCACAGCCTGTATTTCATAGGTGCTTCGCAGCTCAAACATGTCAATTATATCCTGATTGGTAAACCCTATCACAAAAGCGCCTCTGTTGGGTATGTTTTCAACCAGACTTTCTTTTTCAAGCTGACGCAGAGCCTCCCGGACAGGAGTCCTGCTCACTTTGTACCGGTCGCATATTCTCTGCTCTGTAAGTTTTTCACCGGGACGTATATCTCCGGTAAGTATGTCCTTTTGAATTCTCGAAAAAAGGACTGACGAAAGAGGTGCACTTGAAGAGCGCTTATCGTCGCCATAGTTAAAAACAGGCATAGATCCTCCTAAAGTTTTTCTGTTACATATTTTTCGAATATATCTGCAGTGTCTCCCTTGCCATCGCCGGACATGTTTGTGTTTGAGCGGGCATAGTCAACAGCCTGTGACAGGCGGTCTGCCTTTGCAGTCATACCCATATGTCTCAGCATCATTTCCGCGGCTCTCAATATACTTGACGGATCTGCATGATTTGCAATACCGTCTGCAACCATCCTTGGAGCTGATCCGTGAACAGCTTCAAACATTGCATAATTTGACCCTATATTTGCACTCCCGGCGGTTCCGACACCACCCTGAATCTGAGCAGCCTCGTCTGTTATGATATCTCCGTAAAGATTAGGCAATATGAATACATTGAAATCTGATCTTATCTGTTCGTTGACAAGATTTGCGGCAGTTATATCGACAAACCAGTCATCTGTTTTGATTTCAGGATATTCCTTTGCAACCTGATAACATATATCCAGGAACTTGCCATCCGTTTTTTTCATGATATTTGCTTTGGTTATTATCGAAACATTGAGATTGCCATTTGCTTTTGCATATTCAAATGCGGCTTTTGCAAGGCGCCTGGTGCCGGAGTTTGTAGTGACCTTGAAGTCTATTGCCATTTCATCATTTACATCTATACCGCGACTGCCAAGAGCGTATTCGCCTTCGGTATTTTCTCTGTAGAATATCCAGTTGATATTCTTTTCGGGGATGGAAACAGGTCTTACATTTGCAAACAGATCAAGTTCTCTTCTGAGGGTTACATTGGCACTTTCTATGTTTGGCAGACCGCTGTTTTTGCTTGGCGTTGTTGTAGGCCCTTTTAAGAGTACGTCGCACTCTTTGATAGATGCAAGCACATCATCTGGAACCGCCTGCATTTTTTCGATTCTGTTTTCAAGCGTAAGTCCTTTGATTTCCTTCAAAACTATTTTACCTGAAGCAATTTCATCAGCAAGCAAAACCTGCAGCACGTTTTTTGCAGTTTTGAGTATCACAGGGCCGATGCCGTCACCGTCGACAAGACCGACGGTGATTTTATCGGCGGCAGCAAAATCAGTAAAAGACATGCTGCTTTTCATTTTTTCGACTCTTGCAATCTGCTCTGCAATAATTTTTTCAAAATCGTTTATATATCCCACTTTAATTCTCCTTCATTGAATTAATCTTGCCGCCTGCCATAATCAGAGTGATTTCAGCAGGAGTGAAGTTTGTTGATGTTTCGTAAGTTTTGCCTGTGTCAAGGTTTTTAACAAGCACAGTACCGGTCTTTACCTGAGCGGGTGCGTTTTCAATTACAAGACTCTGACCGATTTCAAAATCATCATAATCAGCAGGGTTCTTGAATACAAGCGGTATAATGCCGCTGTTTATGAGGTTTGAACGATGTATTCTTGCAAAAGATTTGGCGATTATGAATTTAACTCCAAGATACAGAGGAGCAAGCGCCGCATGTTCTCTGCTGGAACCCTGTCCGTAATTGTCACCGCCTACTATTGCACACTCCTTGAACTCAAGGCATCTCTTTGCAAATGTGCCATCAATTTTTTCGAAGCAGTAATTTGCAAGGTGAGGTATGTTTGATCTGTAAGGCAACAGCCTTGAATCTGATGGCATTATATCATCTGTTGTGATATTGTCTCCCGGATGAAGGGCAATTTTTGCACTGACTGTTTCAGGGAGAGCCACGTTTCTTGGGAACGGTTTGATGTTCGGTCCCATTTCAACATCTGTATTTGTCTTGTCTGTTCCTTTAGGATATACAATAAAGTTGTCGTTTTTAGGAAAGAACTCAGGTGTGATTTCTGTAAGCTGTGCATCTGTTTTTGCACCATTTGTAAGCACTCCTGTAACAGCTGAAATCGCTGCAGTCTCAGGGCTTACAAGATATACTGATGCGTCAAGAGTTCCGCTTCTCCCCTTGAAGTTTCTGTTGAATGTACGAAGTGATACGGCACCTGATTTAGGGGACTGTCCCATACCTATGCATGGTCCGCATGCATTCTCAATTATTCTTGCACCTGCTGAAATCATTACTGCGAGTGCGCCGTTTTCGGCAAGCTTTGTAAGAATTTTGCTTGAACCCGGTGAAATTACAAGACTCACATCCGGGTGTACCTTGCGTCCTTTCAATATCTGTGCGACTTTCATCAAATCTGCATATGAGGAGTTTGTGCAGCTTCCTATTGCAACCTGATCTATTTTGATTTCACCTATGTTGTCAACACTGTCCACGTTATCTGGGCTGTGAGGTTTTGCGGCAAGAGGAACAAGCTCTGAAAGATTAACTTCAAGAGTCTGATCGTAAACCGCATCAGCATCAGCTGCGAGAGGCATGTAATCAGCTTCTCTGTCCTGTGATTTCAGATATTCAAGGGTGTTTTCATCGCTTGGGAATACAGAAGTTGTAGCTCCCAATTCTGCACCCATATTGGTTATTGTTGCTCTGTCTGTGAGAGATAAGGATTTAACTCCTTCACCGGTATATTCTATGATTTTACCTACGCCGCCTTTAACTGTAAGCTGCTGCAGCACGTAAAGAATTACATCCTTTGCCGATGTCCAGGGTTTGAGCTTTCCTGTCAGATGCACGTTTACGACTTTTGGACATTTGAGAGTATATGTACCTTTTGCCATGGCTACCGCAACGTCAAGTCCGCCTGCACCTATGGCTATCATACCCATGCCGCCGCCGGTAGGAGTGTGGCTGTCTGAACCCAGAAGAGTTTTGCCCGGCTTGCCATAGTTTTCGAGATGAAGCTGATGGCATATACCGTTGCCCGGCTTTGAGAACAATACACCATGACGTTTTGCAACACTTTTGATAAAAGCATGGTCATCAGCATTTTCAAAGCCTGTCTGAAGTGTATTGTGATCTATATATGCAACGGAAAGCTCTGTCTGTATTTTGTCAACTTCCATTGCCTCAAGCTGCAGGTATACCATAGTGCCTGTTGAATCCTGTGTTAATGTCTGGTCAATTTTGATTGTGATTTCTTCTCCCGGAACAAGTTCGCCTGCCAAAAGGTGATTTTCCAGGATCTTGTAGCATAGTGTTTTGCCCATAATATCCTCCTGAAATATAATTGTATTATCGTATACAATTATATAGCTGTGAAAAATCGGGGTCAAGATTTATTTGAGCAGAGTAATAAAAAATATTATTCGGAAAACTTGTTTCAATATGCTGATTATTACATTAACCATGCCAAAAGTTACAAGCGATTAAAAAAGAATCAAAACAGATGTATAATATGAGTGAAATAAACAAGTCCTTCTTTACTACCCCTTTTCAACAGGTAGTTGAGTATAAACAGGGAATCTGCCGGCAGCGCCCCCCGTTGCTGACAGGTTTTCTGCTTTTTTGAGAAACATATCAACAGACGTATGCAGCATTTCGACAAAATGAAGACTTTTCAACGATGTAACCGGTTTATGCGAGAACAGCATATTGATACAAAGTTGCGATTCGTTCGTTGACAAAAAATATTAGTTTGCGTAAATAGAACGCGTATCTGAATGCCAAAGATATGTGTTTTTTTTGATTGCAAATGATGAAAAGCATTGAAAACACGGGAATACGGTAGATATTTGCGATTTTTTTATGCAAAAAAACATGAAATTAAATCAAAAAAAAATTACAATTTGGTTGAGTTATATAGTATAATTTGATTGTTATAATTTACAATTTTATATGGAGGTGTTTAAATGTCTACTTACACACAAGTACAGAGAAACGGCTTGTTTGAACTTTCAGACGAAGCCAAACAGGAACTGACATCATCATCGTATTACAGTGATGACTTGGCTCCATCATCTGTTGCTGAAAGAACATGGACTACTTACACAATCACAATGCTTTGGGTTGGTATGTCAATATGTATTCCATCACTTTCACTTGCATCAGGACTTATCACAATGGGTGTATCACCTTGGCTTTCAGTATTAAACGTAGCTTTAGGTAACTTAATCATCCTTGTACCTATCCAGTTAAACTCAACTGTTGGTACTAAATATGGTATCCCATTCCCGCTTTTCGCAAGAATGACATTCGGTATGAAGGGTGCACATCTTCCTTCACTGCTGAGAGCATTCACTGCTATGGGATGGTGTTCAGTACAGTCATGGGTTGGCGGTGGCGCATTCGCAGCTATCATCGGTTGCTTCGCTCCTAAATTCCTGGACGAGACTTGGACTATCAACCTTCCTTCATGGGGCGGTATGCAGACAGTTTCAGAAGGAACTTTCATCGGATTTATCTTATTCATGATTCTTACAGCATGGGTTGCTTACAACGGCCTTGAAAACATCAAATGGGTTCAGAACATTGGTGGACCTATCCTTCTGGCAGTTATGATAGGACTTCTTATCTGGGCTTACACATATGCTCACGGTGCATCAGGCATGGGATTCTGGGAAGTTATGGCTCAGCCTAATGACACAGATCTTATCAATGAATCAGGCGGATTCGGATATGTATACCTTACAGGTTTGATGGGTAACATCGCATTCTGGGCAACAGTTGCACTGAACATTCCTGATTTCTCAAGATATGCTAAGAGCAACAGCTCACAGTTCTGGGGACAGATGCTTGGTATGCCTATCCCAATGGCATTCTGTGCATTCGTTGGTGCTTACTTTGCTCAGGCAACTAAAATTGTTGACGGCGTTGCATCATTCGACCCGACTACAGTTTTCTACCACATCGACAACAAGATTGCCATCTTCATCGCTGCATTCGGCGTAATCATGGCTACAATCACAACTTGCTGCGCTGCTAACGTAGTAGCTCCTGCAAACGGACTTGCAAACATCAACCCTAAGAAGATCAGCTACAAGCTGGGCGTACTCATCACTTGCTTCATGGCATTCTTCGTATTACAGGCTTGGTGGATTTACGGTTCAGGTTCAGCTTACTTCACTTGGATGAACGCATACGGAACAATTCTTGCTCCTGTAGCTGCTATCCTGGTTGCTGACTTCTGGATTGTTAAGAAACAGAGACTTGATATTAAAGACATGTTCTTAAAAGAAGGAAGATATTCATACACAAACGGTTTCAACTGGGCTGCAATCATTTCATGGTTCGTTGCATTCATAGTTCCACTAATCGCATACTTCGGAGTATCCGGCGGATTCTGGACATTCCTTGCAGAATGGAACTACATCTGGTCATTCGTAATCGGCTTCATCGTATACATCATACTCATGAAGACTTCAATGGCTGGCAAATCATATGTAACTGAAGAAGAATATGCTCAGATAACTAAGTTTGAATAATTCTTGTAATCAGAACTGTATATGGAAACTTACGCAATGGCGTAATAAAACGATAATAAAGGGCCTTTGTATAAAGGCCCTTTAATTTATATAATCTAACAACATTAAAAGTCTTATAGGAGGTAAACTTATGGATTTACTATTTAAGAATGGTACAGTTGTTACCGCAACATCAACTTTCAAGGCTGATGTAGCTGTAAAAGGGGAAAAGATTGTTGCTATAGGCGCAAACCTTAAACCTGAAAAGAAAACAGAAGTTATAGATGTTAAAGGTAAGATGATTCTTCCTGGAGCAATTGATGGTCATACTCATCTCGCAATGCCTTTTGGTGGCACAATCGCTACAGACGACTACTTTACCGGTACAAGAGCAGCTGCATGCGGCGGTACTACTACAGTATTTGACTTTGTTCTTCAGGCACCTGAAGGAGAAGGTATGTGGGATGCAGTAAAGAGAAGAGATGCAATCTGCCAGGCAGACGGCCCTGCTATTGACTATTCATATCACGTAGGTGTTGGTAATGCCAAGACTCAGGAAATGCTTGACACTATGGATGAATGTGTTAAAAACGGTATCACATCATTCAAAGTATTCATGGTATATGACTTTGGTGTAGATGATGGTCAGTTCTTCAATGTATTGACTCATGCTGCCAAAATCGGTGCATTAGTTGGTGTACATGCAGAAAACAGAGACGTAAACAACTGCCTGAATGCTAAATATCTTGCAGAAGGCAAGACTGAAGCATGGTGGCACTATATGTCAAAGAACGAAGATGTTGCAGGCGAAGCTGATGTAAGAGCTATCAACCTTGCAAAGATGGCTGGAACTTCATTATATATAGTTCACCTTGACAACAAACAGGGTGTTGAAGCAGTAAAAGCTGCAAGAGATGAAGGATATCCTATCTTCGCAGAAACATGCCCTCAGTATCTGTATTTCACAAAAGACGTTTACAAGAATGGTATTCCTGAATTAGATTTGAGAGCAAGAGATTTCGTATGCTCACCTCCAATGAAGGGCAAAGCTTCACAGGATGCACTCTGGGCTGGTATCAAATCAGGTGATGTATCAACACTTGCTACTGACCACTGTCCGTTCCTGAAATCAGAAAAAGACTGGGGAATCACTAAGAAAGACGGTACTCCTGGAGATTATACAACAATCCCTAACGGATGTGCAGGTATCGAAAACATGTATCCTTACATCCTTTCAGAAGCAAACAAGGGTAGAATTTCATTCGAAAAAGCTGTTGCTATTTCAGCTACAAACCCTGCTAAACTGTTTGGTATCGACTATTGCAAAGGCGCTATCGAAGTTGGTCTTGATGCTGATATCGTTGTATACGATCCTAAACTCTCATTCGAAGTTAAGAACGCAGAGAACCAGCATGGTGCATTAGACCATACTATCTGGGAATCAGCTAAATTCAAAGGCTATCCTGTAGCAGTTTACTCAAGGGGTAAACTCGTATTTGATGGTAAAGATTACGTTGGCCAGAAGGGCGACGGTAAATTCATCAAATGCAAGAAGGTTAAATTCACAAGCCCTGAATTCTAGAATATTGAGATATTACGAAGCCTCCGTTTTGGAGGCTTCGCTTATTATATTAAGATGAATGGAGATATGAAACAAGGAGTGACCACAGCATGAGAATTCTAAACAGAGCAATCAGCTGCTTTATGATTATAGCGGTAGTAATTGCATTTACCCCTTTTATTACGGAGAACGCATATGCTGCTTCCAGGTATGCAACCAAAGAGGCGAGAACTGTCCAAAACGAAAAAATGTATAAAAAAGCAGCAAATATGGGTAGCGCTGCAAGAACAAGATATCTCAACACATCTCTTTCGGATATGAATGAAACCAACTATCAGGGTTTGAGCAAGGCTGAGCAGCAAGAAATTAAAGAATTTGCAGAAGAACTTCTTGAGGAAGAGGGAAATCCTACAGACGATATGGACAAAATAAAGGTTTTCCACGACTGGATAAAATACAATTTCTATTATTACAGATATGTGGAGAAACTTGCTATTGCAAAGAAATACAGCAATAAAGTCAGTGTCAAAGGCAAGGTTGACAATCCTGCAGCCCTCCTGAAAATGTACAAAAACATGGACTCGGAGAACCTGCAGGGCGTTATAGCCAGATGCAAAGGATATTCGGCGATGTTTATAGCCTTGTGCAGAGCCGAAGGGATACCTGCTGCTCCCGTTGTCGGATACTATAATCAGGATGTAAGGCACAACAGCGATGCTGATGTGACATGGGCACCTGAGAAGGATGATGTATACGATCACCAATGGGCGATGGCATATGTAAATGGACAGTGGGTTCAGATTGACTGTAACGCAGACAGCTACAATCAGTATAAATCCGGAAGCACATACTGGAAACAGTCAGGCGAAAGCTTCGCTTCAGGAGAGAGATACAATTATTTTAATCCGACAGCATCAAGACTTGCGCAGTCACATATAATATATAATTTTGCGCAGGTAACAAAAATAAATGCACCGGTAGTAAGATATGCCAAGAAATCCGGAAGCACAAGTGTCAAACTGGGCTGGAAAGCGCCTTACGGAGCTTCGTCCTACAAGGTTTACAGAGCCACATCTAAAAAAGGCACATACAAGTGTGTTAAAACCACTTCCATGCTGTATTGTACTGATAAATCACTAAAAAAAGGCAAAACATATTATTATAGGATAAAAGCATATAACGGTATAATATCATCATCATACAGCACCACTTACAGTGTAAAGCTGTAAGCAGTGAAAACAGGTGACAAAAGATCGGGTGAAACCTTTTGGAGTGATCCAAAAAATTATGCAAACAGCAAAAAAACTGTTGACAAAAATAAATAAGAGGTGTAGTGTATATATGGTTAGTGAATGCTAACCGTATTATTTTGATACGAGGTTAGCTATTGCTAATCTAAATTTTAGAGCTCGGGTTAGCTAAGACTAATTAGGCAAGGCTAACTTGCTGTATGGAGGTTGCTATGATGCCATTGACATTGACAGACATCGGAGAATCAAACACCATCAAAAGGATTGGGGGTTCACCGGAGGTAAAAAAACATCTTGAAAATTTAGGCTTTGTGGTTGGTGGTGATGTAATCATCATAAACAAGCTGGGTGGTAATGTAATTGTAAATGTAAAAGAGGCCAGAGTAGCGGTAAGCGAGGAAATGGCTCGAAAGATTATGGTTTAGTTTAACATGTAATTTATATATATAAGGAGGAGTATTTTTATGAATACACTGAAGCAGGCCAAGATAGGTGAAACTGTGAAGGTTGTCAAGCTGCACGGTGAGGGCGCTGTAAAACGCCGTATCATGGATATGGGTATCACAAAGGGTGTTGAAATATATGTAAGAAAAGTGGCACCGCTTGGAGACCCTATTGAAATAACAGTCAGAGGATATGAACTTTCACTTCGTAAAGCAGATGCTGAAATGATTGAAATTGAATAATTTTTTCAAAGGGGAGTTTTCCCCTGTGTTTTTAAAGCGCGAGTTAGCTGGTGCTAATCAAAGAAAGAGAGGAAATTGCTATGAACTTACGAATAGCTCTTGCGGGAAACCCCAATTCCGGTAAGACTACACTGTTTAATGCACTTACCGGTTCCAATCAGTTTGTTGGTAACTGGCCGGGTGTAACCGTAGAAAAGAAAGAAGGTAAACTCAAAAAACATGACGGAGTCACTATCACTGACCTTCCGGGCATATACTCATTATCACCATATACTCTGGAAGAAGTGGTTGCAAGAAACTACCTCATAGGTGAAAGACCTGATGCGATACTTAATATCATAGACGGTACAAACCTTGAAAGAAACCTTTACCTGACAACACAGCTCACTGAGCTGGGTATTCCGGTTGTAATTGCAATCAATATGATGGACGTTGTCAAAAAGAATGGCGACAAGATTAATACCGAAGAACTTTCAAGGCAACTTGGCTGCGAAATCGTTGAAATTTCAGCCCTCAAGGGAACAGGCGTTATGGAGGCCGCAGAGGCGGCAATCAATGCCGCAAACAATGCCAAGACAGTGCCTATGCATACTTTTGCCGGCTGTGTTGAACATGCAATCGCGCATATTGAAGAGGCGGCAGTGCATGACATGCCTGAAGAGCAGCAGAGATGGTATGCTATCAAAATTTTTGAAAGAGATGACAAGGTGCTTGCAGGCCTTGACATTGACCCGGAGGTTAAAAATCATATCGAAAAAGACATCGAAGCTGCAGAAAAAGAAATGGACGACGATTCAGAATCCATTATAACAAATGAGAGATATATCTATATAGCTTCAATTATAAAGGCTTGTTACAAAAAGAAGAATGCCGGACAGCTTTCGACATCAGACAAGATTGATAAGGTTGTTACAAACAGATGGCTTGGCTTGCCTATATTTGCAGCTATCATGTTCCTTGTTTACTATATATCAATGGTAACAGTAGGTTCAGCGGCAACAGACTGGATGAACGACGGAGTATTTGGTGACGGCTGGCATCTGTTCGGAAGTGGATCTTCACAGTATGAAGAAGCAGCAGAAACATATGGCGACACAGAGCAGATATTGGATGCATTCATTTCAGAATACGGCAATGACAGCATTGCAGATGCAATTGATCCTGAAAATGAGAATTACAGTGATGCTGCTGCAGAGACTGCCCTTATGAATCTGGAAAAAATGACTCCGGCAGATGCGGATGTTACATACGAACTTGAAGATGAGGAAACACTTGAAGTTACTCAGGTTACAGGGACCACAAAAGTAGATCTGGAAGCTGCAGTAGATAATTATCTTGATACAGAGTACAAAGAAGGTTATGGCGCACCTGACACATCAACATATGGCACATGGGTGCCGGGAATACCTGCACTTCTAGAAAGTGGCCTTGCCAAAACCAATGTTGCAGACTGGCTTAGCGGCCTTATCCTTGACGGTATTGTTGCCGGTGTCGGGGCAGTGCTCGGATTCGTACCTCAGATGCTGGTACTCTTCCTGCTCCTTGCCTTCCTTGAAGCATGCGGTTACATGGCTCGTATAGCTTTCGTGCTGGACAGAGTTTTCCGCAAGTTCGGATTGTCAGGCAAATCATTCATACCTATGCTTATAGGTACAGGCTGTGGTATCCCTGGAATAATGGCATCAAGAACCATTGAAAATGAAAGAGATCGCCGTATGACGATTATGACTACAACATTTATTCCTTGCGGAGCCAAGGTTCCGTTTATAGCAATGATTGCCGGAGCAATATTCGGGGGCTCTGCAATCGTTGCAACATCAGCATACTTTATAGGTATGGCTGCAATAGTTGTTTCGGGCATTATGCTCAAGAAGACAAAAATGTTCTCAGGAGATCCTGCTCCATTTGTAATGGAACTGCCTTCATACCATATGCCTACAGTAGGTAATGTACTTCGTTCAATGTGGGAGCGTGGCTGGTCATTTATCAAAAAAGCCGGAACAATCATACTTTTGTCAACTGTATTGGTATGGTTCCTGTCATACTTCGGAAGTGTGGATGGTACATTCAGAATGCTTAGCGAAGATGAACTTGACGAATCAATACTTGCAGGTATCGGTAATGCTATTGCATGGATATTCGCACCTCTTGGCTGGGGAACATGGGAAGCAACAGTTGCATCAATCACAGGCCTTATTGCAAAAGAAAACATTGTTGGCACCATGGGTATACTCTACGGCGCATCAGGAGATGTTTATGCGACATTGCAATCAGTATTTACAGGAATTACAGGATACTCATTCCTTGTATTCAACCTGCTTTGCGCACCATGCTTTGCAGCTATCGGAGCTATCAGACGTGAGATGAACAACGCAAAATGGACATGGTTTGCAATTGGATATCAGTGCGTATTCGCATATGCCGTAGCATTAATGATTAACCAGTTTGGTGGACTGTTCACAGGCAACATCAATGTAATCGGCTTAATCTTTGCCCTGGCAGTGCTTGCATTTATAGTATACATGCTTGTAAAACCATACAAAGAAGCTACAAAACTCAATGCTAAATATTGATTAATGAAAAGAAAATTTTGACGGAAAGGAGCTGACTTACTGATGTTTACATGGATTGCAGAAAACATGGCAACAATTGTTATAGCGTTTGTACTTGCAATAATTGTTGCTGCAATAGTTATCTATCTTGTGAATAACAAAAAACAGGGGAAATCCTCTTGTGGATGCAAATGCGGCAGCTGCCCCATGAGCGGCTCCTGTCATAAACACTAACATATATACAGGAGAGAAACAGGATGTTTTCTGGCTTCTCTCCTGTTTGTGTGTGCCGGGCATGGCACAGTTCTTACGGGTGAAAGTCCCGTCACGGGTATTTA
>CAZDQV010000043.1:0-17021 GCA_964507795.1 uncultured Oscillospiraceae bacterium
AACTTTTCCAGCATATAGAATGCCTCCAGCCAGCTTGCCGGCTTTTTGCTTTTTTCCATTCCCTGCAGAAGCAGTGAATAATAGAAGTGCTCCAGCTGTGCTTTGAGCATACCGCTTTTGTTTTCTTCTACAGGCGACAGCCCTGCGTGTCTGAATGTAATACACCCTTTGAAAGTTTCATCAACCAAGTATATCTTGCCTATACGACGTCTGCCATAAATAGCAACAAGCTCTGCTTTGCCGCTGTTATACAAACGATTCAACTCTCCGGTTTCTTTTGTTCTTCCTATCATATCTGTAATCCCTTCTTTTATTATCATGTATATAATAATCCCTTTTTAATCGGCGGTCAACAGCTTTTTTGCCATTAATCCGCCGCTTAAAACGCATTTTTGCACCTTTATCCGGCGATTTGCCATAACAAAAGACCGCCGAAGCGGTCTTTTGGTTCATATTCAAGGGATTTATCTATCCAAGCTCTACCATAGTTTTTTACCATTAAAAGGAATTTTTGCACCTTTATCAAGCAGTCGGTTTATCAAAACACACACTACAATATTATGGTAATATTGAACTTCTTTCGGCAAAAACCACAAAAGAAGTCACCTGCCCCACCCCCATTTCAAATGAGGGTTTGGTAACAGGCCCACCCGAGGCATTTCTCATTTCCGCCAAAGGCAACGCTACAGCTACTCTGTTCTCCCCAGTTCTGCTTTATGTATTACACCATATTAAGGTCATTTATCTACTGTTTCCTGCTGCTGCAAATAAAAGATAGCCTTTTGTGTTTCTATTTCTTCACGCAGTTCCTCCTCTGTCGGAAGATATAATTTATACTTGCTGGCAAACAACTGCTCATTTCCCTGTAATATTGAGTATCTTGCAATATCCTCATCTGTTTCAGAACACAGCACAATTCCAAGTGTAGGATTATCTTCCGGGCACTTTTTTAATTCATCATACATACGGATATACATATCCATCTGCCCTACATCCTGATGAGTAATCCGATCTGTCTTTAAATCTATCAATACAAAGCATTTCAAAATGTAATTGTAAAAAACCAAATCAATGTAATAATCCTGCTTCTCTGTATGGATACGCTGCTGCCGCGCCACAAAGGCATATCCCTTGCCAAGCTCCATAAGAAATTTCTGCAAATTTGAAATTATGCTTGTTTCCAGCTTTGTTTCAGTAAAGGAGGTATCAGGCGTCAAGCCCAGAAACTCTACAACTACCGGATTTTTTATAAACTCCAGCTTGTCCTGCTGATATTCATATGCCTTTTCCTGCATCTCATACTTCACAGCATTTTTGTCTTTTGACTGCAGCAGTCTGTAATAATACTGCGTATCTATATTCCTCTGCAAAGTACGCACACCCCAGACCTGCTCATACGCTTCTTTCTCATACCATTTGCGTGCAGTTTCATCATGTACCTGTAATAAGGTTCTATAATGTGACCATGAAAGCCTAATATTAGATTGTCGACACACTGTGTCGACAATATCCGGAAAGGCTTTATAAAATCGCAAGCAATGATATAAGTTACTCCTATCATAACCTTTTCCATATTTATCTGTTAACGCTCTTGACAATTCTTTTATAACTTCCGCACCATATTCTGCACGAGCCTCACCCGCTAATTCTTCCTCTGCTATCCGGTAACCTATTAGCCAGTTTCTCTGCGATAAAATCGTATTGACTGAGCGATGGGCTTCTTTTTGAGATGCTTCTATAATACAACTCACATCGTTTAATATGTTGTCGGTTTTTTGATATTTGCTCATAATATCATTATTTGTACCAGCTGCAAGATTATTCATCTGTTTATTGGGATCTGCTGTTTTCATATGTAATTTAACTCCTCATCAGATACTTTTTTATATGAGTATGCACCAATCAACACTCCAAAACAGGTATTATCATTCTGCTTTAGATGTAAGTTTATTATATCATACCCTGCTACCCTTTTCACCCAAATTCTACGCTACATTCATCACAATACAAAAGACCGCCGAAGCGGTCTTTTGGTTCATATTCAAGTAATTTACTTATCCAAGCTCTACCATCTTGTAAGTCTTCTTGCCTTTTTTGACAAGGAGCTTGCCTGCCTCATCAAATATATCAGCAGTAATCATCATCTTAGGGTCTGTAACCTTGCTGCCTGCAACCTCCAGGCCACCCTGCTTGATAGTTCTGAAACCCTCTGAGTTTGTAGGAACAACTCCGATTTCTCTGATGAGATTTACAACGCCCATACCTTCACCCTCGAAGTTTGCCCTGTCCATTTTGACAGTCGGAATATTGTCAAGTGCGGCTCCTCCTGAGAATGCGGCTCTTGCACCCTCCTGAGCTTTAACTGCTTCCTCTTCTCCGTGAACAAGCTTGGTTACCTCAAATGCAAGTATTTCCTTGGCTTTGTTGATCTCAGCTCCTTCAAGAGCCGAGAGTCTTTCGACTTCTTCCATAGGTAAGAATGTAAGCATTCTGAGGCACTTGTTTACATCAGCATCGTCTACGTTTCTCCAATACTGATAAAACTCAAACGGTGAAGTCTTGTTTGCATCAAGCCACAGAGCGCCTTTTTGAGTCTTGCCCATTTTTTTGCCCTCGCTGTTTGTAAGAAGCGAGAAAGTCATTCCATAATAGTTGTCTTTGCCCAGAAGTCTTCTTGCCAGATCCGCACCGAACAGAATATTGCTCCACTGGTCATTGCCGCCGAATTCTATCTTGCAGTCAAGATCCCTTGCAAGTGCATAAAAATCGTATGACTGCAGCAGCATGTAGTTGAATTCAAGGAATGACAGACCTTTTTCCATCCTCTGCTTGAAGCACTCCGCTCTCAGCATTGCATTTACAGAGAATTTACTGCCTATGTCTCTGATAAATTCAAGGTAATTGAATCCAAGAAGCCAGTCCGCATTGTTGACACAGATTGCCTTGCCTTTTTCGGGTTCTTTGTTGTATGAACCTTTTTCAAGAACGCTTCCCGAAGGAATGTATTTCCACTCTTCGTCAAATTCGAGGAACCTGTCAAACAGTGCTTTGAATTTGAGGCCGTTTTCTCTGATTGTATCCTGAGTCATCATCTGCCTCATATCGGATCTTCCGGAAGGGTCGCCTATCATAGTGGTGCCGCCGCCTATAAGGACTACAGGGGTATGACCGTATTTTTGCATATACATCATAATTATAACCTGCATGAAATGTCCTACATGAAGGCAGTCCGCAGTAGGGTCAAATCCGATGTAGAATTTGATTTTCTCTTCGCCAAGAAGCTTCCTGATTCCCTCATCATCGGTGGTCTGCTCTATAAATCCTCTCTCTTTGAGAACGTCATAGACATTATCATATTTACTAACATTATCAGGTATGTGATTCATTTTTTTGTTTCCTCCGTATTTTTCTCTGTTTAACGTTCAATCAGGCACAGCTGACATCTCTGGGTCTGTTAACAAAGAGTGCGGGATCTGTCCTGCGTTTCATTATTTCGTACCGAATATTCTGTCGCCCGCATCGCCAAGACCCGGAACTATATAAGCGTGCTCGTTTAATTTTTCATCTTTGGCTGCAATGAATATGTCAACATCAGGATGAGCCTTCTGTAATTCCTCGATGCCTTCAGGAGCAGCTATAAGGCACATGAATATAATGTCTTTGCCGCCTCTTTTTTTGACAAAATCAATAGCCGCTACAGCTGAGCCGCCTGTCGCAAGCATAGGGTCCACTACAAATATCTGTCTTTTATCTATGTCTGCAGGCAATTTGCAATAATATTCTACAGGTTTATGTGTTTCAGGATCTCTGTAAAGTCCAACATGTCCTACTTTGGCATTAGGCACAAGCTCCAGCATACCATCTACCATGCCCAGTCCCGCTCTCAAAATAGGGACTATAGCTATATCCTCGCCTTTGAGCATTTTGACTGTTGTCTTGCATATAGGTGTTTCGATATCGACTTCTTCTAAAGGAAGCTGTCTTGTTGCTTCATAACCCATAAGCATTGCGATTTCTTTTACCAGCTGTCTGAAATCCCTGGTTGATGTTTCTGTTTTCCTGATTATTGCTGTCTTGTGCTGAATTAACGGATGATCAAATACATAAACTTTACCCATTTTGCTACCTCCTGGTATATATATTTAACTACATGTTATTAAGCATATCTATTCTTCTCTGGTGCCTGCCGCCTTCAAATTCTGTGTCAAGCCATGCGGCTGTGATTTCAAGAGCGGTTTGGGGGTCAGTAGTCCTGCCTCCCATGGCAATCATGTTTGCATCATTGTGTTTTTTGGTCATCTCCGCCATATTCACATCTGTACATAATGCACATCTGATGCCTTTGACCTTGTTTGCCGCAATTGATATCCCTATCCCTGTGCCGCAGCATACAATGCCTTTGTCTGCTCTGCCATCTGCAACAGCCTCTGCTGTCGCTTTGCCATATATCGGATAATCAACCGATTCCTCTGAATCCGTACCCAAATCCAGTATCTCTATATTTCTCTCGATCAGATATTTTTTGATTGTTTCTTTGAGTGCATATCCGCCATGATCAGATCCTAAAGCTATTTTCATCATATCCTCCTAAACTCTGACTATATTGTATCCTGCTGATTTGAGCATTCTGTTCATTACAGCAAATCCTACTCCGTCTGTATCTGAAAGGGCTCCTGCAAGAATCAGGTCCACATTGTCCTTGTCAAGGGCTCTGAGCTTTGCAAAGAAGTCGTGTGCTGCTTCAATGAAGGCTTTCTCTTCAAACAGGATTACTCCCACCTTGTTGCCAAGCTTCTCATTCAGTCCTTTTAATCTTTCGATTTCACTTTTGACTTTGTCCCTCTGGCCTTCTATTACTACCATATCAGCCTTGGGAGCATAATGTCTGTATTTCATTCCCGGTGCTTTGGGTCTCAGGTTTTCATCCTGGCTCTGTTTGAGAACTGCAGGGTCTATCTCGACTTTTTTGTCAAGAGCCGCCTCTATCTGCTCCGGAGTTATAATGCCGGGGCGAAGTATCACAGGTACATCTCCTGTAACATCAAGCACTGTTGATTCTATCCCGACTCTGCAGTCTTCACCTTTGATGATGGCATCTATTTTGCCATCAAGGTCGTCAATCACATGCTGCACCTTTGTCGGTGAGGGTCTGCCAGAAATATTGGCACTTGGCGCCGCTATTGGGCATCCTGCAGCCTCTATAAGCTGTCTTGCGACTACTGTGTCTGGAAGCCTGATGCCTACTGTATCAAGCCCGCCCGTTGTGGCATCGGGAAGTCCCTGTTTTTTCTTTACTACCAGCGTAAGCGGTCCCGGCCAGAAGTTCTCTATGAGAGCGACTATGTCTTCGCTCAATCTTGGAGTAAGCTGCCCTATATCGCTTGCTCTTGCGATATGAACTATCATAGGGTTGTCGCTTGGTCTGCCTTTTGCTGCATATACGGATTTGACCGCTTCTTCGTTGAATGCATCTGCGCCAAGCCCGTATACTGTTTCGGTAGGAAATGCCACAATGCCTCCATCAGCAAGCAGTCTGCCTGCAGCTATGATGTTTTCTTTTGTGGGCTCTAATATTTTAGTTTTCATATTTAGAATTCCTTCATTTTCTCTGCCTGGTCTTCTGTAATCAGTGCATCTATGACTTCATCAAGATCCCCGTCTATAAAGGAGTCGAGTTTGTAAAGTGTAAGACCTATTCTGTGGTCTGATATTCTTCCCTGTGGGAAGTTGTATGTTCTGATTCGCTCACTTCTGTCGCCTGAGCCGACCTGGCTTTTTCGTGCATCTGAGATTTCCTTGTGCTGTTCCTGCACCATCATATCATAAAGTCTTGATCTCAAAACTTTAAATGCTTTTTCTTTGTTTTTGAGCTGTGATTTTTCGTCCTGGCATGTTACCACAAGTCCCGTAGGCTCATGGGTGAGTCTTACGGCAGAGTCTGTAGTGTTTACGCACTGTCCGCCGTTACCCGATGCACGATATACATCAACTCTGACATCGTTTGGATTCAAGTCAACTTCAACATCATCAACCTCAGGAAGCACCGCAACGGTAGCCGCCGAAGTATGAACCCTGCCGCTGGATTCTGTCTCAGGCACACGCTGAACTCTGTGAGCTCCGCTCTCGAACTTGAGTCTTGAATATGCGCCTTTACCTTTGATGAGCATTACGGCTTCTTTAACTCCGCCTATGCCCGTCTCATTAATCTCCATAAGCTCTGTTTTCCAGCCTCTGCGCTCTGCATATCTCATATACATCCTGAGCAGGTCTGCTCCAAACAGAGCGGCTTCATCTCCGCCTGTACCTGCACGGACTTCGAGAATAACATTCCTGTCATCATTAGGGTCTTTGGGCAGCATCAGGATTTTGAGTTCCTCTTCTATCTGTTCAAGCTTTTCCTGTCCTTCTGAAAGCTCAAGCTTGGCCATCTCACGCATTTCCTCATCAGAGTCATCAAGCATTTCCTTTGCAGCTGCTATGTTTTCTTTGGTGAGTTTGTATTCTTTGTATTTGTTGACGATAGGCTCCATCTCGCCCATCTCCTTGACGTATTTTTGCCATACAGGCTGATTGTTTATGATGTCAGGATCTGATACCTTTAATGCCAGCTCCTCGTATTTTTCAAGTATAAAGTCTAATTTATCAAACATTGGGCACCTCTGTTTTGTTTTTTCTCGACTATATAGTATATCATATTTTGTCTATATGTATAAGGTGAATTTGTCTAAAAAAAACCGGAACTTAAAATTCCGGTAATTTTTATTAATCCATATTGTATTTCTGCTTGAATTTTTCAACACGACCGCCTCTGTTGACGAACTTCTGCTGGCCGGTGAAAAACGGATGACATGCTGAGCAAACGTCTAATCTAAGTTCTTCTTTGGTTGACTTAGTAACAAATGTGTTGCCGCATGCACAAGTTACTTTACATTCCTTGTAATCTGGATGGATTCCTTCCTTCATGCTTTCACCTCTTTCCTGCTCAGGTCTATCACCCTTGCATAATGTTTATATTACTCTTGTGAGTTCTCTGCTTCACACGCATTGACTATTTTATCACAGGCAAACCACCAATGCAAGTTATTTTTGAGTGAAATCACGACCCTTTTTCATAGAAATTTTTTACAAACCACCCCTATATCTTACGCCAACGCGCTTGCAACGTCCCGCTCTTCTATACAGCTGCTGTTATGACTTTCTTTTTTCTCTGTTCCTGTCCCTGCCCGCAAAGATACCTGCGACCAAACCCGTGCATACTCCAAGGCACAGTCCAAGCCCTATATCTCCTAAAGCCATGCCTGCTGCAATCCCAATACAGATTCCGATGTTTACGGGGATATCTGTTTCCGCTTTGCCCTCTGACATATCCATATATTTTTTTACCTTGTTCATAGTAGCTGCTCCTCCAGTCTTAAAATTTCCATATAATTATCTGTCTAAGAATATATTAACCACAAAATGTCAATGCTCCTATCATGTTAATGTAAAATTTATGTCATATTTTCCTATGCAAAATGCTATAATTCTTGAAAACGTGCATATTTGGCATTCCAAAAATCTCGTTTTCGTGCATAAATGCAGCTGTAAAATTCTCGTTTTCGTGTTATGCTGTAATAAAAGCTGTATTTCAACCGGAGGTGCCAGGTGAAAAGAAAAATATACGATGCTCTCGTAAATTGGAAAAACGAAAGTGCAGGAAGCACCGCCCTGCTTATTGACGGAGCAAGGCGTGTCGGTAAAAGCTATATTGCAGAGGAGTTTGCAAAGGCAGAATATCGCAGCTACATTATGATAGATTTCAATAAGACTCCTGAAGAAGTCAAAGAGCTTTTCAAAAATTATCTTAACGATTTGGATACTTTTTTTATGTATCTTTCCAACTTCTACAATGTGAAGCTGTACGAAAGGGAAACCCTTATTATACTCGATGAGGTTCAGCTTTTTCCACGTGCCAGATCTGCAATCAAATACCTTGTTGCAGACGGGCGGTATGATTACATCGAAACCGGTTCTCTGATGTCAATCAAAAAAAATGTAAGTGATATACTTATTCCCTCCGAAGAACGCCATATAAAGATGTTTCCGCTGGATTTTGAAGAATTTCTCTGGGCATTTGACAATGACCTGCTTATGGACTATATCAGAAAATGTTTTGATAAAAAACAGCCTATGGGACAGGCTCTTCACCGCAAGGCTATGGATTATTTCAGACAGTATATGATTGTGGGCGGTATGCCGCAGGCAGTCCAAAAGTATATTCAAACGCGTGATTTTGACAAAACAGACCGCATCAAACGTGATATTCTGGAACTTTACAGGGCTGACATCGCAAAACACGCCGAAGGCTATGAAATGAAAGTGCTGCAGATTTTTGACGATATTCCCGCTCAGCTTCAGAAGCACGACAAAAAATTCAGACTTTCCTCTCTAAAAAAAGAGGCTCGTTTTCGTGATTACAAAAGCGCTGTATTCTGGCTGTCTGATGCTATGATTACCAATATGTGCTATAACACTACATCCCCGGAAATAGGGTTGAAACTGAATATGGACAGACTTACATTCAAATGCTATATGGCAGATACAGGACTGCTCATCAGCCATTCCTTTGACGAAAACGGAATTATGAGTGAGGAGATATACAAAAAACTGCTGTTTGACAAGCTGCAGTTCAACAAAGGTATGATTGTCGAAAACATAGTGGCGCAAATGCTGGCGACTTCAGAACACAAATTATATTTTTATTCCAACCCGTCGCGAGATGATGCTTCCGCGCGTATGGAAATAGATTTCCTTATTGCAAAGGATAAAATCAGCAGCAGACATAATATTTCACCCATAGAAGTAAAGTCCGGCAAAAACTACACTTTGACCTCTATAAAAAAATTTATGGCCAAGTACAAATCACAGCTGCACACACCTTATGTTCTTCACACTGGAGATCTGAAAGAAGAAAACGGCATCATATATCTCCCATTATATATGACACCTCTGCTGTAACCTGCTTTTTCGTGCAAATCAGACGTCTTCCAACCTGCTTTTTCGTGCACGACATATTATAATTAACTTACATTTTGGAAGGCGAGTTAATCACAAGGTGAAAATATATGTTAAAAAGAAAAATATACAACGAACTTCTTGACTGGAAAAACAAAAGCAACGGCGCAACCGCAATAATGATTGACGGCGCAAGACGTGTCGGCAAAAGTTTCATTGCAGAGGAATTCGCCAGAAATGAATATAAAAGCTATATTATGATTGACTTTGGAAAAGCCCCGAAGGACGTATTGGAGCTTTTTGAAAACGACAGTTATGACCTTGACCTGTTCTTTGCAAAGCTGGCTGCATTTTATTCAACAGTTCTTCATAAACGCAATTCCTTAATTATCCTTGACGAGGTTCAGCAGTATCCGAAAGTGCGCCAACTCATTAAACACCTTGTTGCAGACGGGAGATTTGATTACCTTGAAACAGGTTCTCTAATCCGGTTGAAAAAGAATGTCCAGGATATTATCATTCCATCAGAAGAAGATCATATAGAAATGTTCCCTTTAGACTTTGAGGAATTCCTCTGGGCTATGGGAGATGAAGCAACCTATCCATTTATACGACAGTGTTTTGAGTCGAAAATACCTTTAGGAGCATCTTTGCACCGCAAAATCATGAATGATTTCCGCCAGTACATACTGGTTGGCGGTATGCCGCAGTCAATTCTCGCCTACAGAGAGGGCAAGAACTTCGAAGCCTCTGACACTGCCAAGCGTCGCATATTAAAACTGTACCGGAATGATGTGACAAAATTTGCCGAAGGATATGAGGACAAAGTCTTTGCTGTGTTTGATAACATACCGGAACAACTCTCCAAAAAAGAAAAAAAATATAAGCTTTCTTCTCTCGGCAAACAAGCCAGATTCAGAACTTATGAGGATTCTTTTATCTGGCTCAACGAAGCGATGATAGTGAATGCCTGCTTCAATGCTACAGATCCTTATATCGGTCTTGCTCTGAGCGCTGACAGCACCACACAAAAATGCTATATGGCAGATACCGGGCTGCTTGTTACTCACACATTCAAAGATAACAGATTCACTGCCAATGAACTGTACCGCGCAATTCTTTTGGATAAGCTTAATATCAACGAGGGTATGCTTATTGAAAATGTTGTATCACAGATGCTTCGCCTCAAGAGAGAACGGCTCTATTTTTTTTCACGCTCTGACAGCAGGCATCGTGAGAATCATATGAAAATTGATTTTCTGATAACAGAAGAAGGAAAAGTCTGTCCTGTAGAAGTCAAATACGGCAATTACCGTTCTCATTCTTCCCTTGACAAATTCAGAACCCGTTTTGCTTCTGTCATAGGCAATTCATATATTCTCTACACCAAGGATTTAATGATAAAGGACGGTATTATACACCTGCCACTGTACATGGCAGAACTGCTCTAACCGTTACAAAACCCGGAAAGGCATCTCTCTCCGGGTTTAATATATTTCCAAAAATTCTTTCATAGTAAGTATCTCCGGAGCTTCTACATCCAGTATCAGAAAATCCTTGTCCCCTGTCAGAAACACATCTATGCTTTCCATAATTGCGGTTGCAAGTATCGGAGAATCTTTTGCATCTCGCATTTCCGGAAACTCATTCAAATCCAGTTCTTTGGGGGTATATACCAATTCAAACGGCAATTCCATAAAAAATCTGTCAATGAATTTTCTTTTGGCTGGAAATTTACGCTCCGTTACAAGTCGTAATTCTTCAATCACATAATCACACACTATAATGTGGTGACCTTCTGTTAATATCCTTGCCAGCTCTTTGGTCTGTGCAGAAGGAAAAAATATCATCGAGACAAATATATTGGTGTCAAGCATTACTTTCAAGTCAACGCCCCCTTACTTCCTTACGAATCTCTCTCATATACTCCTGCATATCTTCTTCTGTTTCAAATCCTGCTTTCTGCGCTTCACCTGCAAAAACTTCTTCTACACGCTTAAATGCGAGCATTGCGGAATTCTCAAAATAGAATCTCCCGTTTTCCTCAAAAATAACGATTTTATCACCGGCTCTCAAGTTTAGTTTGTTCCTTACAGACACCGGGATAGTAATCTGTCCTTTGCCGGAAATTTTTGCAACTTCCATAATCATCTTCCTTTCATTGATCGCTTGGTTTTCTTTACTTTCTTTACTTTTTATTATACGCACTCAATTAAAAAATATCAACCCTTTTTAGCTGTAAACAAGCCCTTTTAACACATATACACAACTCCTCTGCTCTAACCGTTACAAAACCCGGAAAGCAATCTCTCTCCGGGTTTAATATTTACCTTATTCACATTATTTATTTAAGCGTGCCTGCCTGATCAACAACCTTCTTGATTGCATCAAGTGCATCCTGAGGAAGCTTGTTGTATCCACCTTCAGCAGTATCAAGATTCTTAACATAGTTAAGTCTGTCCTGCATACGGGCCTGCAGCTGTGCTACATATTCCTTGTCGCTTAGATCAGGAACAAAGCCTTCCCATTCAAAGATTTCGATATCCTCAAACGGTCCCCATTTTTTGAAATCAGCCTTGCCTTCAACTACAGCCTCAAGCACTCCTAAAGTATCTTCTTTTTGAACTTTCTTGCCCATGAATTCGCCTGTATTGATGATGAAGCAATCAACATTCTTGTCTGCAACCAGCTTCTTGAACTTCTCATAGTCGTTCACAAGCGGATATGTTCTGAACGGATTTGCATAAGGCTCTACTACAAGTGCATTAGGGTCAACGCCTTCCTTTAATCTCTCTGCAGAAGATCTCTTGGTTGCAAGTGTAGCTCCCATTACCGATGCAAGCGAAGCACCCTTTAACCTTACTACCGGCGGAATTGTAGGATCTTTCATTATCCAGAATATAGCGTTTACAGGGCTTTCAATCTTGTCAACCCTGTTAGGCGACCACAGTTTTGACTTGATGGCACGACCGTTGCCGTTTCTGATGTCTTCTGTTACTATTACAACCTTACCGTCCTCGTCAACTGTTGCCGAGCAGTTCTGCACTGTAAGCAGGTATTTGTTGTCTTCGCTGTCGCAAGGGTAGTCTGCAGTCTTGTCAAAATATGTAGGTTCGAGCGCAACTGAAGCGCAGGTATCTGTATTGATGATAAATGCGTCATCATGCAGGACTTTGATTGCAGGATATTTACCGTCATGCTTGGCATGAGTAAGTGTTGATTTGCCTGAGCCGGAAAGTCCGAATACTGCTGCCACATATTTGGAACCGTCGTCTAATGTATATTCCTTTTGGCCGCCATGGCATGATGCATAACCGTTTCTGTTGGCTATTGCCCATGCAAGAGTAAGCGTGCCTTTTTTGTGTTCGCCAAAGTATCTCATACCCAGTATTGCCGCGCAGTTTGTTTCTGTGTTGAAATAGCACAGGCATTTAGGATCGCATACGTCCGGCTGATCAGGGCATCCCTTCCACTGAGGATCTGAGAATATATATACGTCTGCTTCTTTACCATCTCCCACAGGAACTGAATCCTTGAACATCTTTGTGTAATATTCGGACATATACTGGAAATTAAGCATCCATGAGTAAAGCAGGTTTTCTTCGCCTTCAGGAATAAGCAGGTGAGCCTTAACCATAAACTCAGGATCAAGACCTATAACTACTTCGGCATGATAGAGATTTTTCCATCTTGTATCATATACAGCATCCATAATAATCTTGTCCAGCTTCTCTGTGTTGGTGCCTTCTTTGCCTGTGATTCTTCTTGCAGGAGCATATCTTCCTGTAATTGAACCATCATTGAATAAAAGAACCTTTGCATCAGGATCAAGTCCGAATTCTTCACCTCTGTATACAGGCATATCTGTAACTATAGTTCCCGGTGAGTTCTTTGCAAGTTTGTATGCTTCTTTGAGAGTTGTTACCTTGGTAACATTGTTTCCATAAAACGGTGCTTCTATTATTGCACGTGTCTTTGAAAATCCTGGTTTTCCAGGGCCTATTTCGCTTCTTTTGTAATGTGACTTTGTTGACATCAGTCCGCCTCCTTGTAACTAAATAAATTTATCCTGCTTCAAAAAATGAAGCAAATAAAACAACTGCATGTCCGGTTATATAACCGGAATCATTATATCACTATTCATTTGACATTGAAACATATAAATAAAAAATTTCCGCACAAACACACTATCTGAGCAGTGCACATACAACTCTGTTGTTGCCGCCATAATCCCTTACAATTTCTATCTTCTCGAAGCTTTCGGTTTCCTCAAGCATTGCGCTTATCTGCTCCGCCTGATTATATCCTATCTCAAGCATAAGTATGCCTTTTTTGTCAAGATAAAGTGGTGCCTGCGATATAATTGTTCTGTAAAAATCAAGTCCGTCTTCTCCGCCGTCAAGAGCAAGCATAGGCTCATACTCCCTGACTTCTCTTTGCAAGGTCGGTATGACATCGCTTTCGATATATGGCGGGTTTGAAATTATCATATCAAATTTTGATTTCTTCCCAAGGGCCTCAAACATATCTCCCTCTGCAAAATCAACTTTTTTTCCGACGCCTGCGGCTGCAGCGTTTTCTTTTGCCACAGCAAGAGCCTCTCTGCTGATGTCCGTACAAAGCACTCTTTTGATATTAGGGCAAAGCTTTGCCATTGAAACGCCTATAGCTCCGCTTCCGCAGCACAGGTCTAGAATCTTCCAGTGCTTTCTTGCCGGTACAGCCTCATACACATACGGGCTTTCGGAATCTGCTGTTTTTTTGGTGGTTTTGCTCTCGACTATAAGGCGGGCGTTTTCGACCAGCCTCTCGGTATCCTGCCTAGGTATCAGTACGTTTTCGTTCACCTTGAAATCAACACCCATGAAGTTTTGCACTCCCGTTATATATTGAAGGGGTTCACCGAGTGCTCTTCTGTGCACTATGTCAAGATACCTGTCACACCACACATCGTCTATATCATCAGACCATTTCATAAACATCTGGGATCTGTCAAGATCAAAAGCAAATTCCATAAGCGCCCTCGCGTCATGTGCATAATCGGGCACTTTAGCCTGTTCAAGCTGGTTTTCTCCCATTGCGAGCAAATCTTTCAGTCTTAGCATAATCAAACTCCTGCTTCATTATAAAATTCTTCTGCTGTTTTAATAAATTTCCCGTCTTTGTCTGCTATGCCCTCATATATAGGAGCATCCTCATCCATTACCGCTTTGACTGCAGCTATTGCAATTTCAAGCTGTTCGTTGTCAGGCTGCGCTGTTGTCAACTTTTGCAGGTAAAGGCCCGGAATTGATATTATTTTAATAAACCAGTTGTCACTTCTACCTGCCCATTTGAGTACTTCATATGAAATTCCCGCTATAAACGGAATCAACAGCAGCCTTGATATAATCCTGAGTGCCAGGTTTGGCCATCCCAAAAATGAAAATACTATGAGGGATATTACAAGTACAAATACAAGAAAACTGGTGCCGCACCTTGGATGAAGAGTGTAAAATTCCTGACAGTTTTCGGGAGTCAGATCTTTACCGCTTTCAAAGCAATGAATGCATTTGTGCTCCGCACCGTGATATTGGAATACTCTGTGTATATCCTTCATCTTTGATATGAGTGCGACATAAAGTATGAATATCGCTATACGAAGCAATCCTTCTGTCAGGTTGAGGATTATTTCATTTTCGGTAATAGCCGTCATCCAGTTGATAACAGCTGTCGGCCCTATAACAAATATGCCTATTGAAAATACCAGCGATATGACTACTGATATGGCTATAAGTATGTTCCATACAGCTCTTTCTCCAAAATGATTTTCAAGCCATGTTTCAAATTTACCTTTTGGGGCAAGCGCGGTTTCCCCCAGTTTTTCTTCATATTTTTCGAGTACATCAGCCGAGTACATCAGTGTTTTGGTTCCCTGTATCAAAGAATTAACAAATACAATGACCCCTCTTACTATCGGGATTTTTGCCCAGGTTTTTTTTGAAGGGTTTTCTTCTGTTTTGATGTGTATATCACCGTTTGGAAGCCTGACAGCTACAGCTGTTTTTTTGTCACCCTTCATCATAATGCCTTCCATTACGGCCTGTCCACCCATCTTGGTGGGATTTGCGTCCTTTACAAATATTCTGCTTAAGTCCATAGTTTACCTTTGCCCCTGTTCAAGATTGATTTTTTTGATAAGCTTGATAAAATCATTGTTGGATTTAGTATGTGCCATATAATCGATAATTGCCTCAGTAACCTCCTGCACTCCTGAATTTGACAGTGCCCTTCTCATTTTCCATACAGCCTCAAGTTCTTCCTGACTCATCAGCAGATCTTCACGCCTTGTGCCTGATTTGTTGAGATTGATGGCAGGGAATATTCTCTTTTCGGATAACTTCCTATCAAGATGAAGCTCCATATTGCCTGTTCCCTTGAACTCTTCAAAAATCATATCATCCATCCTGCTGCCTGTCTCTACGAGTGCAGTTGCAAGAATTGTAATACTGCCTCCCTCTTCCATCTTACGTGCAGCACCAAAAAATTTCTTCGGCTTATGAAGTGCGCCGGGATCAAGACCTCCCGACAGAGTCCTGCCTGATGCCGGAACAACCAGATTGTATGCCCTTGCAAGCCTTGTAATACTGTCAAGAAGCACTACTACATCTTTGCCATGTTCAACAAGTCTTTGCGCTCTTGCAAGCACCATTTCAGCAACCTTGACATGATGCTGAGGCATTTCGTCAAAGGTGGAATATATTACTTCGCCGGAATCTCCAAGCGAACGTTTCATGTCTGTAACTTCCTCCGGTCTTTCGTCAACCAGAAGAACTATCATTTCTATCTCAGGATATCTGCTTTGGATTGCAGACGCCACTTTTTTGAGAAGCACAGTCTTGCCTGCTTTTGGCGGAGCAACTATGAGGCCTCTTTGCCCCTTACCTATCGGTGCAACCAGATCTATAAGTCTGAGGGAAAGCTCTCTGCTGCTGCCTTCAAGTGATATTCTTTCATATGGGAATATCGGCGTCAGATCATCAAAGTCAGGTCTTCTCATAGCAACACCCGGCTCATCATCGTTTACACTCACCACATAAAGCAATGCGCCGAATCTTTCGCCTTCTCTTGGCGGTCTTGAAATCCCTCTTATCTTGTCTCCCGTCTTGAGATTGAATCTTCGAACCTGCGTCGGAGCAACATAGACATCTTTGTCGCTTGTAAGGAAATTGGAGAACCTGAGAAATCCAAAGCCCTGATCTGACATATCAAGTATGCCTTCAACTTCATATCTGCCATCATCCTTGTCAGGCACAACGTTCCTGCGTCCTTTGGAATCTACGGTTTCTTTTTTCTCTGCAGGTTCTTCTTCTGCAATATCTGCTACTGATGCAAGTGCTTCAACAAGCTCTGCCTTTTTCATGGCATCATATCCGTCAATGCCTGAATTTCGGGCAAGAGTCTTGAGCTCTGCCACTTTTTTTGATTTTAGTTCATTTACAGTCATAATTGTCTGCACAAAAATGCGTCCTTTCTCTATATTTTTTAAGGGTAAATCCGGGAATTTTACTGAAAAAGTCTAGATGAGCAAAAGCTCATAAAAGATTAATACTTCTGCATTAATTATACTCGCAAACAGGGGACATTGCAACAAAAGAAGCATCCGCCCTTTTTCAAGATCAAATGCCACTTTCTTATCTGTTTTGGCTATTTCACAGGTTCAACCGGATAATCCTGTGACCAAATTCTGTTTGATGTCTGTTCCCATTTATCGGCAACCACTCACAATACACTTATATCTTTTATAGGCAATCCTGTGAGCTCTGCAATGTCTTCAATAGGATAGTTCTTCATCTTCATAGCCTTCGCCATCTCAAGCTCACGCTCTGCTCTGCCGGAAGCCTCGCCCTCCTCCTTGGCCTCCTGCATATCATATATTCTTTCTTCATATGCATTCATATACTTCACTCCAATCTCATCACTTGCCTTGATAGATGTGACTATTTCATGCAGCCTTGCTATCCTCTCATATCCCGATGATGATGCCA
>CAZDQV010000044.1:0-8555 GCA_964507795.1 uncultured Oscillospiraceae bacterium
CCAAACTGTTACGGCGGTATGTTTCTGTTGCACTTTCCTTAAGGTTACCCTCGCCAGACGTTATCTGGCATCCTTGCCCTGTGGAGCCCGGACTTTCCTCATACCATGCGGCATGCGATTGTCTGCCTGCCCGGATACTATCAAACTTTATTGAAAGGATTAATATCTGTTTTACTCATAATAAAATCAACTCCTGTGAAACCTGCAGACCTCATAAGTTCAGCAAAAGCCTCCGGAAATATATGTTCTGTACCAAAATGTCCTGCATCTATAACGCACATTCCCATTTCTCTGGCATTTACAGCTTCATGATATTTGACATCTCCGGTAATAAAAGCATCGCAGCCGTTTTTCATTGCTGCTTCTATATATTCAGCTCCCGCACCTGTACATATTCCCACTTTGTTTATAACTGCATCCTTATCACCTATAACACTGATAAGGTTTTTGTCTATCTCAAGCCCACAGGCAAGCTTGTCTGCAAGCTTTGCAAGGCTTATCGGCATGCAGCGTCCCGCTCTTGTAATAATATCTTCACAGCCATCAATCACAAGCGGGCTTATATCATCAAGCTCAAGAATATCTGCAATATAATCATTGTTGCCTCCATGTGCTCTGTCGAAGTTTGTATGCAATGAATATACTGATATTCCGTTTGTCACAAGGTCAATTATATATCTGCCTTTTACATCATCACAATCAATTTTTTTAACTCCGTTAAACAATAATGGGTGGTGTGTAATAATCAAATCGGCTTTTGCTCTTATTGCCTCTTCTATGACATCAAATGTTATCTCCAGTGCAACAAGAGCTTTTTTGATGTCATTGTTGCCGCAGTTTATCTGAATCCCACTGTTATCCCAATGTTCCTGTGTGTTTTCGGGAATTATGCTATTCAGTTTATCTATCAGGTCATATAATTTCATCGATTTAGCAATTCCTCCAGATATTTTATGTTTTGCTTGACTGTATTTTTTTTGTTGTCGTCCCTGCTTAATTCAAGCTGACTTAGTATGGACTTTTCTGAGTCAATTCTTCTTTGTACAAGCTCCCTGCCGAGAGGGTCATGCATAAGCCATATCGGCATCTCCAGTTGTATATCATCTTCTGCAAGTGATGAAAAAAAAGACAAATCATCCTGAAGTTCTTTTATGTTCTGCCTGCCATCTGTTACTGCAGTCAATACATTGCATATGAATCTGTTCTCTCGGACAAGTCTGTCTCCTGTAATACAAAAATCATTTGCAATAAGCCAATGCCTGAGCTTTCCTGCTGATATTCTCGGCTGTAATACGTATTTTTTGATGCTTCTTGTTTTTGCCATGTCAGATGCCATAATCTGTGTCATCAGTATGCCGCCCATACCTGCAATCACAACAGTATCAACTTCTCCCTCTGACAAAACCTCAAGACCGTTTCCAAGCCTTAAATCAAACGATACATCAGGATACATTGTCTGGCAATTGCATCTTGCTTTGTCAAGAGAGCCTCTACTGACATCGGCCATTATGACTTTGGGACATATTTGATTTTCCCAGAGATAAATTGGCAAAAATCCATGGTCAGTACCTATATCTGCCACAGTTTCTCCCCTGCTTATCTCATCTGCTATCTTTTGCAATCTATCGGTTAAAGTTATCATCTATTCCAGGTAATCCTTTAATTTTTTGCTTCTGCTTGGATGTCTGAGCTTCCTCAGTGCCTTTGCTTCAATTTGTCTTATTCTTTCTCTTGTAACATCAAACTGTTTGCCTACTTCTTCAAGAGTCCTTGCTCTTCCGTCATCTAAACCAAAGCGAAGCTTTAATACTTTCTGTTCTCTTTCGGTGAGAGTATCAAGAACTTCAATAAGTTGCTCTTTGAGCATTGAAAATGCTGCCGCTTCTGCAGGAGCCGGAACCTCCTCATCAGGAATGAAATCACCAAGATGGCTGTCTTCTTCCTCTCCTATAGGAGTTTCAAGGGAAACAGGTTCCTGTGCTATTTTTAATATTTCTCTTACTTTTTCTTCAGAAATGCTCATTTCAGCTGCAATCTCCTCCGGAGTAGGCTCACGCCCGTATTCCTGAAGCAACTGCCTTGAAACTCTGATCAGTTTGTTTATCGTCTCAACCATATGAACAGGTATTCTGATTGTTCTTGCCTGATCTGCTATAGAACGTGTAATGGCCTGTCTTATCCACCATGTTGCATATGTTGAAAACTTGTATCCTTTTCTCCAGTCAAATTTGTCCACAGCTTTGATAAGACCAAGATTTCCTTCCTGAATAAGATCAAGAAAAAGCATACCTCTGCCTACGTATCTTTTGGCAATACTTACCACAAGTCTTAAATTCGCTTCACAAAGTTTTTTCTTTGCTTCATCATCACCATTTTCCATTCTTTTGGCAAGTTCTATTTCTTCATCAGCTGAAAGAAGTGGAACTTTTCCGATTTCCTTGAGATACATTCTTACAGGGTCATCGACAGTGATTCCCTTAGGCAGTGAAGCTTCCAGATCAACATGCCCCTCTTCTACAACCATACTGTCATCATGCTCGATTTCATCGACATCAAGATTAAGGATTTCTGCATCGTCAGGTTCAATATCACTATCATCCTGTCGTATTTCTATTTCTGATTCAATCTCTATACCAAGATTCATTATTTTTTCGTATACATCATCAATGAAGTCTTTATCCATATCCAGATTGCCTATAGACTCGGATATTTCGCCATATGTAAGTTTGCCTCCTCTTTTTTGAGCTTTTTCCTTGAGTAAAGCAATACACTCTTTCTTCTTGGCTTCATATGCTTCGTTATAGATCATATGTTTTATCCCCTTTCTTTCATCTGTTGCATTTGTTTTTGTATTTCCATTTGCTCAGACATAAGCTGTCGTATTTTTTCCTGATTTTCGGATTCATCCGCAAGTTCTATTATTGTGTTTAGTTTTTCGTACCTTTCCCGAAGCTTTTCTATTTCCAGGCTGATAATACAGTCTTCGAGTATCTCCTGGTCTTTGCCTCCAAGGTAAACATTATCAATGATATTTCTGAATGCACCAAGGCTCTCCTCATCAAGACTGTCAGCAAGCTTGTTTATATCTATATCTTCTCCATCTGTATATATTGCTCTGATGCTGCCAAATATATTTTCACCTGCAACACTTTTGAATACATATTTGTATGGAAGTATTGTTTCGAAAGTCCTGCTGTCATTTATGATAAGTTTAATAAGGTTTTTTTCCATCGGCGATATGTCATGCGACTGCTCTTTCTTTTGGGTGGTTTTGTCAAAAGTTTTGCTCTGCTCTGTCTGCTTATTCTGACTGCCATCCCGAAATTCAAGCCTTATAGCTCCTTCTGATATTTTGGCTTCTGCCGCCACTTTTTTGATATATATATCTCTTTCAGCCGGGCCAAGACTGCGAAGGGCTGCCACAGCTTCTTTCACAAACTGAATCCTGCCATCTGTTTCATTAAGATCATAACGGTTTTTGAGGACGGCGATTTTGTAGTCCGCATATGAAAGAGAACTGTCGACAAGCTCTAAAAACGCCTGTTTGCCTTTTTTCTTTACGAATTCATCAGGATCCTTGCCATCCGTAACATGCAGCACTTTTGCCTTGCACCCTTCATTACAGAGTATGTCTATTCCTCTCAAGGCCGCTGCCTGCCCCGCATTGTCGGAATCATAAGAAAGAACAACATTTCCAGTATACCGTTTAAGCATTCTTGCCTGGTTCTCAGTAAGAGCCGTGCCAAGTGATGCCGATACATTCTTAACACCGTTCTGATAAAGTGACACAACATCCATATATCCTTCCACCAGTATGGCACAATCTTCTCTGGATATTTCCTGTCTTGTAAGGTTTAATCCGTAAAGATTGTTTTTTTTGAAGAATATAGGGGATTCAGGTGAGTTGAGGTATTTGGGATTTCCATCACCTATAATTCTGCCTCCAAAACCTATGACCTTGCCTCTTGTATTTATTATAGGGAAGATAACACGATTTCTGAATTTGTCATAATATTTTCCCTTTGATTTTGATATGAGCCCTATTTCAAGCAATGTGTCTTCATCAATTCCCTGATTAATCATATATCTGTAAAGGCTGTCCCATTTGTCATCCGCATATCCTATGCCGAATTTTTTGATGGTTTCAAAGCTGATGCCTCTGCCTGTCATATATCTGTATCCCGGACTTTGTGCATTTGCCATAGCTTTAAAGAAAAACCTTGCTGCAAGCCTGTTTATTTCATACATGCGGTCTTTTTTTTCATTGTTTTGGCCACCTGAATATTCAATAGTGACTCCGTACTCTTTTGCAAGCTTTTCGAGTGCATCGCCAAAATCCAGATTGTAATAACGTTTTACAAATTCAAACACATCTCCAGAAGCACCACATCCGAAACAGGTAAAAATCTGTTTGGTTTCTGATACAACAAAAGAAGGTGTTTTTTCGTTATGGAACGGACAAATTCCCTTATAGTTACTCCCTGCTTTCTTGAGAGTTACAACCTGCCCTACAACATCAACGATATTACACCTGCTTTTAATTTCTTCTATTGCATCTGAATATCCAGACATCTTTACCTCCTGTCAAAAACACAGTTTCTTATTCGACAAAAAAATGCCTGTTCCTTTTTTTAATCAAACAGTTTTTCGTACATCATTATCGAATATCTGTCTGTCATGCCTGCGATATAGTCTTTAACCATCTCATCTACACCAAATTCAGATATGAGCTGTCTGTAATCCTCAGGGAGCTTATTGGGATTGTCTGTAAAATACTCATAAAGCGATACTATTATCTGCTCCACTTTCATAAGCTGTTCTGTTTTTTTGACCTTTTCATTATGGTATACATTGACAAACATAAAATTACGCAGCTTATCCATATAGTGTCTGCATTCTTCACTTTGTGAAATAAAGTCTTTCCCTGAATTGTTTATTATCATATCAGTAACAAGTGTATCTATGCGCTTGCCATGAGTATCTCCAAGATACCTGATGCATTCCTGCGGCAAATCGCTTATGGATATAACTCCACTTCTCAATGCATCGTCTATATCATGATTTATGTATGCGATTCTGTCGCTTATCTTTACAATCTGACCTTCAAGTGTAAAAGGAATGCCTTTGCCTGTATGATTTAATATGCCGTCTCTGACTTCTTCGGTAAGGTTCATTCCCCTCTTGCCATTGTGAGATTCGAGAACGTCTGCAACTCTGAGGCTTTGAATATTATGTGAAAATCCATCACTATGTATACTGTTTAAAACAGCTTCCCCATTATGCCCAAACGGTGTATGCCCAAGATCATGCCCCAATGCAATGGCTTCCGTAAGATCTTCGTTGAGTGCAAGACCTCTCGCAATAGTCCTGGCTATTTGTGACACTTCCAGTGTATGGGTAAGTCTTGTTCTGAAATGATCGCCTTCAGGAGCTAAGAATACCTGTGTTTTGTGCATCAGCCTTCTGAAGGATTTGGAATGAAGAATTTTGTCTCTATCCCTTTGAAATTCAGTTCTGAGCCTGCATTTTTCTTCAGGCTTTGCTCTGCCTCTTGATGCATCTGATTTTGCTGCAGCTTCACAGTAAATCAAATATTCTCTTTTTTCGAGTTCCTCTCTTAACAGCATATACATCTCCCGCTTTTGCTATATCCCCGTATGTCCGAATCCTCCACTGCCGCGCTTTGTATCCTGGAGTTCTTCACAAAGTTCCCAGCGCACTGTTTCATATGAGGCAATTACCATTTGAGCAATCCGGTCACCATCATTTACAGTGAACTCTTCATTTCCCCAGTTGATAAGAGGAATTTTAATTTCTCCTCTGTAATCACTGTCAATTGTCCCTATACCATTGACAAGCCCTATACCGTTTTTGATGGCAAGGCCTGATCTTGCTCTTATCTGTGCTTCATATCCTGCAGGTATTTCCATAAAAAGGCCTGTAGGTATCAGTGCTCTGCTTCCCGGAGGTATGACAACAGGCTCCTCTAAAAAAGCTCTGATGTCCATTCCCGATGCACCTTCTGTTGCATAGGATGGAATCCTTCCTGATATACTTTTGATTCTTATATCCATTTCTATTCCTTAATATATTTTTCGATTTCTGTTTCTTTGTCTGTTATGACTATTGCAGAGTAATTGTTAAAATCATAAATGAGTGATGCCACTTCATTCACATCTGCAATACTCACTTTGCTTATGCTTTCTATGACTTCTTCAGGCGTGTTTATCCTGTCACTCAATATGAGATTTCTGCCTATATTAAACATTCTCGCATTTACGTTTTCCATGCCGAAAATATAGCTGCCTTTCAATTGCGCTTTTGATATTTCAAGCTCTTCTGCGGTGATACCCTTATCTTTGAGAGCTTTGAGTTCTTCTTTTATGCCTTTGATTGCAGCATGAATCCTGTCATGACTGACTCCCGCATATATATTATAGTAACCTGTATGTATGAATGAGCTTGCTATTGAATATACAGAATATGCAAGGCCTTTTTCTTCTCTGATATTCTGAAACAGCCTTGAACTCATACTGCCTCCCATTATGTTGTTCAACAGTGAAAGTGCATAAAATCTCTCATCATCTCTGGCAATACCTATAGTTCCAAGGCATATATGGCTTTGCTCAATATCTTTGACTTTGCACCTGTACCCCGGCGTGTATGAGATATCACCATATTCTATATGTTCCTTGGTTTTGGCAAACTTATCGAATTTGCCATCAAACATAGAAACAAGCTGTTCTTCATCAAAATTACCTGCAACAGAAACAACAATGCTGTCAGCTGTATACTGCTGCCTGATGTATTTTTTTATTACGCTTTGGTCTATTCCAGCCAGAGTATCCGGATTCCCTATTATGGACTTGGCAAGCGGATTGCCTTTGAATACAAGCTCTCCTATGATATCATGCGCATCATCTTCAGGAGAATCCTCTATCATTTTCATTTCCTCGCATATTACCATGCGTTCCTTGTCCATTTCTGCAGGATCAAACTGTGAATTGAGAAACATATCAAGCAATATGTCCGCCGCCTTGTCAATATTCTCTGACAGTGTTTTGATATAGTAGCAGGTTGCCTCTTTGCCGGTGAATGCATTTATCTGTCCGGCAATTCTGTCTGCATCTGATGCTATCTGCTTGGCATTTCTGTTTGCTGTGCCCTTAAACATCATATGCTCTATATAATGAGAAACACCTGAAATCTCCGGTTCTTCGTTTACTGCTCCTGCTTTAACCCATATGCCTATGGCTACTGATTTGACATATGGTATCTCTTCCATTACTATTCTTGCACCGCAACTTAAATCTTTTATTTTAATCATAACAAACCTACGACCCTACGGCCTGTTTTTCCTGAAAAAGGCCATAATTTCCTTTCTGTATAATATTATAGCTATTACAGCCGTAATTATTACAAGTGCAATTGTACCGGCTGTCTTGCCAAAAAATTTATCTACCGCTTCAGTAGCAAATATGACAGCAACAAAAAGTATCAATACTGTAACAAAAACTGCAAGGCTTGCCCGCTTCAATACTTTACTGTCATCATTGTGATTTTCATTGTTATCGTTTTTGTTCACGTGAAGTTTCTCCTTCCATGCAGCAAAGGTGCCCTGCCGTGGCGCTTATATTTTTCCCCTTATTTTGTCTATTGCTTTTCTGAATTCGGCCTCTCCCCAAATAACAGGAACAGGATAAACAGGATTGGCCTCCGCCATAGCCCATTTTATCATTTTGGGGATATCTTCATCATGTATTTCAATATGCTCCGGAATGTCCATATTTTTGTTCATACTTCTTATCTTGTTTATGAAATTCTCCGCTTTTTCTTTGATACTCTCCCCTGTAATGCCAACCGTATCCGCAAGCTCTGCAAGAGGCTTGTATACGGCCTCCCCGTAAAGTTCCAGCACATGAGGCAAAATAACCGCATTAGCCAGTCCGTGAGGAGTGCCATAAAGTCCGCCGAGGGTATGAGCTATAGCATGTACATATCCTACGCATGAACGTGTGAATGCTATGCCCGCTTCATAGGAAGCTTCCAGCATTTTTTCTCTTGCCTCCAGATCTTCTCCGTCACTATATACTTTGGGAAGATACCTGAAAATAAGGCGGACTGCATGTTTTGCTCCTGCATCTGTCGGCCTGCTTAAAATATTCGTATATGCCTCCACTGCATGGGTCAGTGCATCCATTCCTGTCGTTGCAGTCAGATGTTTTGGCATATTCAAAGTAATACATGGATCAAGTACTGCAACATCCGGTATAAGCTTGGGGTCATTTATAGTAAATTTGTGATGCTCTTTTTCATCAGTTATAACCGCGGCAACAGTAGCTTCACTGCCGGTGCCTGCAGTTGTCGGTATTGCAAAGAGCAACGGAGTTTTATTTTTTATTTTGAACATTCCTGCCATACTCATAAGACTTGATGTGGGATTTGCCACTCTTGCTCCTATGGCCTTGGCACAATCCAATGGAGAACCACCGCCAAAAGCAACTATAGCCTGACATTTGTTTGATATATATACATCATAACCTTCTTCAACATTT
>CAZDQV010000044.1:8565-16686 GCA_964507795.1 uncultured Oscillospiraceae bacterium
GTTGTAGGATTGTTTTGCGTCCTGTTATATATGCTGTATTTGATGCCGTTTCTGTCAAATGATTCATACATATTGTCTGCAAGCCCACGTTTGCTTATATTGGGGCCTGTCACTACAAGCACATTGTCAATTCCTCTGGCCATAATATTGTATGCAACTGTACCGCTGCTGCCTGCCCCTTTGACAAGTTCAGGTCTTCTCCATCTGATAAAAGCCTTGCCTATATAAAGAAAAAACTGCACTACTCTGTACTTCAATCTGTTCATAAAACCTGCCATCCTCTCTTGCTTACATAACTGTTATCACAGATAAAACAAAGAGAGAAACCGATATGATTTCTCTCTGACTGCTCGGGTATATTATTCCTCGATTTCTTCAACTTCTTCAGATTCTTCGATGTTTGCTTCTTCGTCAGGAGAAGTTGTAGCTTTGATACTGAGGCTGATTCTTCTCTTGTCTTTATCGATTTCAAGAATCTTGGCACTTACATCCTGTCCTACTGTAAGCTCTTCGTTGATGTCATTAACTCTCTTGTGAGCAATTTCTGAAATATGTACCAAACCGTCAAGACCAGGTTCAAGCTCAACAAATGCACCATATTCTTTAATCTGAACAACTTTACCTGTTACAATCTGACCTGCTTCGTATTTTTCATCAATTACTGACCAAGGCTCCGGCATAGTCTGCTTGAGACCCAAAGAAATCTTGCCTTTTTCCTCATTCATTGAAAGAACCTTAACCTTAATAATATCACCAATCTGGAGAACTTCCTGAGGATGTCTCAATTTGCCCCATGAAATTTCTGAGATATGAAGAAGTCCGTCAATACCGCCTATGTCAACAAATGCACCATAGTCGGTAAATCTCATTACTTTACCTTCAATGATATCATCAACATGGATATTAGCCCAGATTTCGGCCAGTTTCTTTTCTTTCTCTTCGTTGAGAACAGCTCTTCTTGAGAATACAATCTTGCCTCTTCTCTGGTCTACTCTTGTAACTTTAACTTCCATTTCCTGTCCGATGAATTCTGCAGGATCCTCAACATACTTGTCAGAAAGCTGTGAAAGAGGGATAAAGCCTGTGATTTCTTTGTATGCACCGATTACGCCACCGTTTACAGCTCTTGTAATCTTTACAGTAACCAATTCTTTATTTTCAAAAGCATTATTAATCTCATTCCAATGCTCGTTAACTTCTAACTTTTTCTTTGAAAGTAAGATGCCACCGTCGCCGTCATCAGTCTTAATAACCTTGGCCTGAACTTCGTCTCCTTCTGCAAATACATCTGCTAATTTTTGTCCCTCTTCAAGAGAAACTTCTTCTTTCGGAATGATTCCGTCTTTTTTACAGCCTAGATTAACTATAACTTCGTTTTCAGTAACCTGGTGTACCTTACCATTTACGATCTCGCCGCCTCTTGGTAATCTTAATGACTTTTCAATTTCATCCATAAAGTCATTCATCAAATTTGTTTCTTTAGTGATTTCACACATTATAGAAATAACCTCCTCAATAATACGTTCAGGCGTCGAAGCACCTGCCGTAATACCTATTTTATTACATTTTTCTATCTGTTTCAATGGTAAATCTTCGATATTTTCAACAAAATAGGTTTTTGAGCAATGTTTTTTTGATACATTGTATAATTTTTGAGTATTCGAGCTGCTTTTGCTGCCTATAATTACCATCGAATCGGATTCTTTTGCAAGTTCAATGCAGCTGTTTTGCCTCTTGGTCGTTGCATTGCATATAGTATTCTGAGCAATACATTCCTCAGCATTAATATTCTGACATACTTCTTCAAATATCTCTTTTGTCACTGTTGTCTGGGCCACAACAAAAATTTTATCTGAAGATATCCTGGCGGCTTCTTCTGCTGTTTGTGCAACTACAGCACTGTTGTCACACCATCCATTGGTACCTTTTACCTCCGGATGGTTTTTATCACCTGCAATAACCACTGTATACCCATCATCGTGAGCTTTTTTTACAAGTTTGTGTATTTTCTCGACAAACGGGCATGTGGCATCAATCAGCTTCACGCCTTTTGCCTCGGCTTCCCTGTAAAAACTCTCCGGCTCGCCATGAGATCTTACTATAACTGTAGCATTGTCTTCTACATCATCTAAGTTGTCTATTATTCCAACACCCTTTTGCTCAAGTTCATCTGTAACAGCTTTGTTGTGAATAAGAGGTCCTTTGGTATATATTTTTTCGTTTTCTTTCCTGTTTGCAATTGCTTCACATGTTTTATCAATAGCTCTTTTGACTCCGAAACAGAATCCCGAATAATCAGCCCTTGTTATTTCTTTCATAAAATTGCTCCAGTCCTTCCAGGAATTTTTTAAATGCTCCTTCGCTTCCGTTTTCTGTAGGATTATAGTATTTGACTTTTTCCCTGTAAAGATTATCCGGAAGATATTGCTGTTTTACGTATCCTCCATAAGAATGAGGGTACTTGTATCCTATGCCATGTCCGCGCTTGGCAGCTCCGCTGTAATGTGAATCACAAAGATGTGGCGGCACATCATCAATTTTGCGGCTGTTAAGATCTGCTGTTGCTGCATCAATGGCCGCACTTGCGGAGTTTGATTTGGGACATGATGCGAGGAGTATTACAGCCTGCGCAAGGTTAATCCGAGCTTCAGGAAGTCCTACCATCATTGCAGCCTGAACACAACCGTTTACTATTGATATTGCACTGGGATACGCCATACCGACATCTTCACTTGCCATAACAAGAAGTCTTCTGCTTATCATTTTGATATCCCCATCACCTTTTATGAGCCTTGCAAGGTAATGAATTGCCGCATCAGGATCACTTCCCCTTATGGATTTTTGAAGTGCTGACAGAAGATTATATTTATCTTCACTTTTATCATAAAACACTGTCTGCCTTTGCAAGGCCTCTGTTATCATTGCCTGCGATACTACCGGTGTTTCATTTGAATTCTCGATTATAAAGCCAAGTGTATCAAGTGCTATTCTCGCATCTCCTCCTGCCATCTGTGCAAGTGTTTCAAGGGACTTTTCATCATATTCCACATCAAGGTTTCCAAAGCCTCTGTCACTGTCTGTAATGGCATTGTGAAGGATACTGACAAGCTCATCTGTTGAAAGTCTTTTGAACTCATATATGTTACGTACCCTGCTGAGCACCGCATTGTTTATTGAAAAATACGGGTTTTCCGTAGTGCTTCCTATGAACCTGATTATACCTTCCTCCAGAGCTTTAAGAAGAGAATCCTGCTGCAGTTTGTTCCATCTGTGAAACTCATCCACATAAACATATGTGGTTTCCTGCTGCAGGCCGTAAAATCTCAGCTTAGCTTTTTCGATAATTTCCCTGAGCTCTTTGGTACCTGTTGTAGATGCGTTGATTTCAACAAAGTCCGCATCCATTTCCTTTGCCACTATTCTTGCAAGAGTAGTTTTGCCTGTGCCTGACGGCCCGAAAAAAACAGCAGAGTCAAAAGTTTTGTTTTTGATTGAATTATAAAGCAGAGATCCTTTGTAAAGGAAGTGTGTCTGTCCTACAAACTCCTCCAGTCTGTCAGGTCTCATTCTTGTAGATAAAGGTATCATGTTTTGCCTCTCTCATTTATAGCTGTATTTTGAACAAAAGCTCTCCAAGTTCATCGTCTTCTTCAATCTCATCAAGAAGAATCTGTGCCTGCTCAAGCTCGTTCTCGTTGAACACTTCATATCCGCTTTGACGCAAAAGCCCTGCAGCTGTACCTTCACCGGGAATTTTAGTGCCCATAAAGCTGCCATCATGTATCGTATTGCTGCCGCATGCGGGGCTTCCTTCTTTCATGATTGCAAAAGCAACCTGCTCTTCCTCTGCCAAAGCAAGGGCATATTGTGCACCTTTCATATACTCGGCTGTAACATCCTCTCCTGCGGAATTGATAACCTTGTTCCCGACAATTTCTGAAGGCGGCCTCGGAACAGGCAGCCCGCCTTCAACCTCTGGGCATACCGGTATCAATCTGCCTTCTCTCTGCCATTTTTCAAATATATCATTTGAAAGACGTTTCGCTTTGCCATCATATCTGACTGCGTGCCCGTAAAGGCACCCGCTTATAAGTATTTTTCTCATAAATTGCTCCTAAGATATATTTATTCAATTACTGTTTTGCCATCATGTGAATGTTCATGTCTGTTACCATTTATCATGTGCTTATGCTCATGTGAATGTTCAATTATATGTGTATGTGTACTGCCATCGTGAGTATGGGTCACAATATGAGTATGCAGATGGGCATGATCAACTATAACCGTATCTATTGCAACAAACACTGATCCTGCCACCATTATAACAAGTGCTGTGAAATAATTTGCAGAAAGGGCCTCATGCAGACATACAAAAGATAAGAATGCTCCCACAAACGGTGCAACAGCATAATATGCACTTGTCTTAGCGGCTCCAAGTTTGTTCTGTGCCCTGATATAAAAGAATATACTGAGCCCGTATGATACAAATCCCAACAAAAGGGCAACAGAGAATACACCTGTATCAGGCAGTTTCTCTCCGATCACCATAGCAATCACCAGTGAGCCTGTTCCTGAAAATATGCCTTTGAGCATAACTATCTGGTATGTGTTTTTTGATGATATTTTGCGTGTGCAATTGTTCTCGAAACCCCAGCATACTGCTGCAAGCAATACAAGCAGAGATCCCCAGGAAAATTGCAGACTTGTCACATCTTCAAAAGACAGGATTATACTCGATAAAGTGATCAGACCGATTCCAATCCAAAGTCTTGCAGTTATTGCTTCTTTGAATATAACAAGAGCTATGACAGCAGTCGCTGCTATTTCAAAATTATTGAGCAAAGAAGCGTTTGCTGCTGTTGTCGCCTCAAGTCCCAGCATAAGACATACAGGAGCTGCTATATCAAGCAGTATCATTCCGAATACGTATGGCAGATCACTTCTATTAAGTCCACTGTTTCCGACTTTTTTTTGATTTTTTTTTGTGATATATATTATGCCTACTCCTATGCCTGCACCAAGATACAGAATTGCAGCCATCATAACAGGCTCTATGCTTCCAAGTAATATTTTTGATGCTGGAATATTAATCGCATAAAACACTGCGGCAAGTACTGCTGATAATGCTGCCATGCAATTTTTTTTCATCTCTCACCTCTTAATATAGTTCTCTACAACCGGCAAGCTTATACGGCTATATAATCAGCATCGCGTCTCCATAAGAGAAAAATCTGTATTTTTCTTTAACAGCAATATTGTATACTCTCAGTATATCCTCTCTGTTATAGAGTGCTGATATGAGCATCAGCAATGTGGATTTAGGCAAATGAAAATTGGTGATAAGGCTGCCTGTAATTTTAAACTCATATCCCGGATATATGAATATCCCCGTTGAATCTGATTTGGCAGGCACAATATACCTGCCAAGGCTTTCATCAAATACTGCAGCACTTTCAATTGTCCTTGTTGAAGTGGTTCCTACGCATATAATCCTGCCACCCTCCTTAATCGTCGAATTTATAATCTGTGCATTCTCCTCATCTATGGAATATTCCTCAAAGTGCATCTTATGATCCTCTATATTGTCACACTTGACAGGTCTGAACGTACCTATTCCCACATGCAAAGTAACATAAGCGATTTTGACTCCCATTTCCTTTGCTTTTTTGAGAAGCTCTTCTGTGAAATGAAGTCCTGCCGTGGGTGCTGCAACTGATCCGTTTTTTTTGGAATATACAGTCTGGTAACGTTCCTTGTCCTCAAGCACACTTTCTCTTTCTATATATGGCGGCAGAGGCATTTTGCCAAGCTCTTCGAGTATCTCAAGAAATATTCCTTCATATGAAAACTCAACAAATCTGGTACCGTCATCACCATAATCAAGTACCTTTGCCTTAAGTGGTGCAGCATCTTCAATTTCCTGCATCATATGTGATTTGATTTTTGTTCCTTTGGAGTCGCACTCGGAAATATATCTGTCCGCATCTATTCCAAAGAGTATGACATCTCCCTTTTTTATTTTTTTGCCCGGTCTGACCATGGTTTCCCAAACATCACCTGTTTTGCGTTTGATAAGTAGAAATTCAACCTTTGCACCCGTTGATGCTTTAATTCCGAAAATCCTTGCCGGTATTACTCTGGAATTGTTGAGTACAAGACAGTCTCCCGGTTTCAGATACTCTATAATATTATAGAAATGTTTGTGCTCAACACTCCCTGTACCCCTGTTTACAACCATCAGCCTGGAATGGTCTCTCTTGTCTGCCGGAAACTGTGCTATAAGCTCTTCCGGCAGGTTATAATCAAAATCATTAATATGCATAAATCTATCCTTTTGTGTTTGTTTTCTGTTTTTCGATGGTTTTACTAACCATATCTATCTTTTGGCGGCACAGACTTTCAGCTTCTGCGGCACTTTTGCCTGAAGCGAATATATATGCTTTAAGTTTTGGTTCTGTGCCTGATGGCCTGATATATACTATGCTGCCGTCATTAAAACAATATTTGAGAATATCTGCCGGCAAAAGATCATCTGCACCATATTTGTAATCTGAAACTTCGGCATCAAAAGCATTCTTTTCTTCCCGAAGTGAATTCATAAGTCCTTTGATTCTGGATTCTCCACCTGTTTCATTATCCACATAATTATATGTGCTACTACTGCAATATCCAAATTTTTTATATATGTTATCAAGACCTGCAATAATATCTTTGTAGTATATGGCCATTTCTACTGCTGTCATGGCAGCACCTATGCCATCCTTGTCCCGGCAATAATCACCTGCCAGATATCCATTGCTTTCTTCAAAGCCAAAAACGAATTTTTTGCTGTCATCAAGCCCGGCTATCCCTTCTCCAATATATTTAAATCCTGTAAGAGTGGTTTTTACCTGTATTTTGTGTTTTTTTGCGATCTTATCAATAACAGGTGTACTGACAATACTTTTGAATACGTATCCTTTTTTGATATGCCTGCGTTTTTTGCATATATAGTTGAACATGAGTATCCCAATCTCATTGCCTGTAAGTATTCTGTACCCACCGTTATGTTTAACAGCAATACCTATACGATCGCCATCGGGATCTGTCATGATTATAAGGTCAGCGTCTACCTCTTTTGCTTTTATAATCGCCTGTTCGTATACCGCTTCTTTTTCGGGATTGGGATAAGGGCATGTAGGGAAATCTCCATTGTGCTCTATCTGATTTTCGACTATATAAAGGTTTTTAAGGCCTGTTCTTTCGAGCAGCGTTTTTACAAATTTAAATCCCGTGCCATAAAGCGGTGTGTATACAACTCTGATATCGCTTCCTGATATGTCTGTAAGCTTGAGAGACAGTATTTTCTGTATAAATTCCTCATGTATACTCTCATCAACAAATGTGCATATACTCCACCTGAGTGCATCTTCAAATTCCATATATGATATATCGTTAAACATATCAAGTTTCTGGCATTCTGCAAGTATATCATGACTTGCACTGTCAGTAATCTGATAGCCTTCACTGCTGTAAACCTTGTACCCGTTGTATTCTTTGCTGTTGTGGCTTGCAGTTATCATAAGACCAAGCGAAGCTCCGAGTCGTTTCACTGCAAATGACAGGAGTGATACCGGTACCATTTCATCAAATATATATACAGGTATGCCGTTGGCTGCCATGACGCACGCAGCTTCCTTTGCAAATTCCTCAGAGTTTTTGCGGCAGTCGTATGCAATAACAAAAGATGGATCATCGAAGTTTTTTCTGATATATGAGGCCACACCCTGTGTAACCTTGCGTACCACATATTTGTTGATTCTGTTGGTTCCTGCCCCCATAATCCCTCTGAGCCCTGATGTGCCGAAAGTAAGGTCTTTATGAAAAGCGTCATATATTTTGTCTGTGTCCCATCTCATCTTTGCAAGCTCTGCACGTGTGTTCTCATCAAGATTTTTTTGAGATACCCACAGGTTGTATTCTTTAATTGAGTTTTCCATTTAAGATTCCTCCAATATCATTAGTATTCTACCACAAAAGAGCATAAAAAAACAGAGGCATAATATAGCTGCCTCTGTTTGTTAATAATATTATTCGTATCTTTTTCTGTAGCTGATTTCTGTAGGTTTTCTGCCTTCTTTC
>CAZDQV010000045.1:0-16682 GCA_964507795.1 uncultured Oscillospiraceae bacterium
ATATTATTTAGGAGGAAGAATTTTGGAAAAAAAGAAAAGAGGATCAAAAGCCAGATGGATAATCTTAGCGATAATACTTTTCCTTGTGCTTGTATTTGCACTGGTGGGATTCATCACAGATTTCCTCTGGTTCAGAGAACTTGGGTATGTGAGTGTATTCTTTACTAAGCTTTTGACTCAGATCAAAATCGGGATCCCTGTATTTGTGGTAGTGGGATTCCTGGTATACATATATCTCAAACTTCTCAAAAAAGGTTACTACAAAAAAGTCGAATCTTTGGATGCTCCAAATGAAAAGGCCATGAATATCATAAGCTGGGTGCTTGCAGGGATTTTTGCATGCGTTGCAACATATTTCTGCGTATCGGATTTATGGTACAAATGGCTCAACTTCACCAAGAGTACGGATTTTGACATATCAGATCCGCTGTACAACAATGATATTTCTCTTTATGTATTCAAGCTGCCATTTATTAAAGAAGTCAACGGCATAATCATAGCATTGTCAGTAGCATTCATAATAATCACACTTATCTATTATGCAATGCTGATTTCAATGAGAAAACCGGTTGTATTTGAAGATGCGGATGCTGATGATTTTGAAGAAGAACCGTCACAGCAAAGCTCCGGTTTTGCAGGCTTTGAGAATATGGGCGGCGGCCTTGGCGGCATGTTTGGTAAATTTGCAGAATCATTTAATGGCAGAGGCAGTGCAAACAGACCTGCAAGGAAGAAAAAACAGTTTGACAGTGACAATTTCAGTCAGCTTCTTCACATTGCTTCAAAACAGCTTATCGTTGTAGGCGTTATATTCTTTGTAATGCTGGCTGTGGATTTTTTCCTCAAACAGTATGACCTGCTTTACAACCATACAGGGGCGGTATATGGAGCAGGATATACAGATGTTACAGTTACGTTGTGGATGTACAGAGCGCTTGCGGGGCTTTCGCTTCTTGGCGCGGTAGGCTTCATAATAGGTGTGAGCAAGAAAAAAATCAAAACAATGGCTGTTGTTCCTGTGATTATGATACTTGTGGGTATTGTAGGAACAGGTGGAGCAATGCTTGTTCAGAATTACGTTGTATCACCTGATGAACTGAACAAAGAAAGCAAATACCTCGAAAGAAATATAGAGTATACACAGTATGCATACGGTGTTGACAATGTGACGACCAAATCATTTGCAGTAAGCAATGATCTTGACAACGAGGACATTAACAACAACCCTGAAACAATTACAAACATCAGAATAAATGACTATTCACCTACAAACAAATTCTACAATCAGACACAGGCCATAAGAACATACTATAACTTCAATGATGTGTTTGTAGACAGATATTATGTCAACGGTGAATATACACAGACATTCCTTGCTGCCAGAGAGGTTGACATTGACGGAAGCAAGATAAGTGACACATGGCTCAACAGACATATCAAGTACACTCATGGTTACGGTGTGACACTGTCAAGAGTTGACAAGGTTACATCAAGCGGACAGCCTGATGTGCTTGTGGGAGATATTCCTCCAAACTCTTCGGTTGAGGAAATTCAGATTAACAATCCGGCCATATATTTCGGACAGCTTACAAACGACTATATCCTTGTAGGCACTGACGAAGAGGAATTCGATTATCCGGGAGATGAAGCCAACCAGTATACCAAGTATTCAGGTGATGCGGGAATCAAAATGAACTTCGCAAACAGATGTCTGTTCTCAATCAGAGAAAGAAGTCTTAAACTGCTTGTTTCATCGAATATAACAAGTGACTCCAAGATAGTTATAAACAGAAACATCACATCAAGAGTCAAAAAAATAATGCCTTATCTGACTTATGATACAAGTCCATATATGGTTACGGCAAACGACAATCTGTACTGGATATATGATGCATATACAACAACCTCATATTATCCGTACTCTGAGCCATACAGCGAGCAGAGCAGCACCAACTATATCAGAAACTCAGTGAAGGTTGTCATAGATGCATATAACGGAGATACAAGTTATTATGTTGTGGATGAGACAGACCCTATAGCCAGAACATTACAAAAGATATATCCTAAGCTGTTCAAGGATTTCGATGAAATGGATGAAGCAATCAAAGCCCATATCAGATATCCGAACAAAATGTTTGACATACAGGCTACAATTTATGAAAGATATCATATGAATGATGTCAATGCATTCTATCAGAATGAAGATATATGGTCTATTGCAAACGAGATATACGGTCAGGAAGAGCAGGAAATGACTCCTAACTACTACATCCTGAAGCTTCCTGGTGAAAAAGAAGCGGAGTTTGTAAATTCCATACCATATACTCCTAAAGGCAAAAGGAATATGACTTCACTTCTTGTAGCCAGAAACGATGGAGAGAATTATGGACAGCTGGTGCTTTACAAATTCTCCAAGAGCAAAGCTGTTTACGGACCAATGCAGATAGAGGCTTTGATAGACCAGAATCCTGAGATATCCAAAGAGTTTGCACTGTGGAGCTCGGCAGGCACATCATACAGCAGAGGTAATCTGTTTGTTATCCCTATAGATGATTCACTTCTGTATGTTGAACCGGTATATCTTGAAGCAAACAAAGAAAGTATACCGGAAGTCAAGAGAGTTATTGTCGCATTCAATGACCAGATTGCATATGAATCGACACTTACGGAAGCTTTGGAATCTCTGTTTGGCGAAACCGATATAAGCAGCGGACAGACAGGCAGCACATCAGAGGGTAATGCTGATGACGGACAGATGTCGCAAACAGAGCTTATCGAAGCTGCAGCAACAGCTTATGACAATGCACAGGCTGCCATGAAGGAAGGCGACTGGGAAGGATATGGCAAATATCTTGACGAGCTGGAAAAATACCTGAATAAACTACAGGAATAAAAATTAACACGGACATTCCGGCAACACCCGGAATGTCCCTTACAATTTATTTCGATTGGAGAGACATATGCTTGATTTTAATTTTGACAAAATGCTTTTTAACATAAAACCGGAGGAACATTCGGCAGATCAGATCAAAGCAATCCTGAGTGAGCACCCGGAGGTTCAGTTTGTATCACTTGTAGGCATTGACATAGGAGGGCATGGCACGGATGAAAAAATACCTGTCAAAGCTTTTGTCAATGATATTGACAAGTTCCTCACATCCGGAGTACAGACTGACGGTTCGTCAGTAGTGCTTCCCAAAATTGCGGATCTTAACAATGCAAAGGTGGATATAATACCGGATACCAGTGTGAACTGGTATGTTGATTACAACTTTGACAATGTACCCAAAAACCTCGGGCTTCCTGTGGGGAGCCTCAGGATACCGTCGTACCTGCGTCACAATGATACCTTTGAAGTCGGTTCCAGAGTGGTATTGCGCGATGCGATAGCTGATTTCAAAAAAGAACTGATGGAGATTCTCAAAGCCAATCCATATGTGTTTGAATACATGGATGCGGGCAGTGCGGATGAGATTGAAGAGTTGATAGTAACGTCTGCAACTGAATTGGAATTCTGGGTTAAAACACCTGATGAAAAATCAGACAGAGAGCAGCTTACAACAGCTCAGGAACTCAAAGAGCAATACTGGAAAAGAACAGTTGGCCCTGTTCGTACAGCTCTCGAAAGAACCCTCGATATACTTGACTATTATGGTCTTGAAATGGAAATGGGCCACAAGGAAGTAGGCGGAGTTAAAGCCAAGATCGGACATTCCGGACATTACGACCACATAATGGAGCAGCTTGAGATAGACTGGAAATATTCAGATGCATTGCAGGCGGCAGATAACGAAAAACAGGTGAAATATATAGTCAGAGACATATTCAGGCTTCACGGTCTTGATGTTACGTTCATGGCAAAGCCTATGGAGGGAGTTGCAGGCAGTGGAGAGCATACTCATCTCGGACTTGCAGCAAAACTCAAAGGAGGCAAGGTCGTAAGCATGTTTTCATCAAAGGACGGCAAGGACTTCCTCAATGTAATAGGATATGGCGCTTTGATGGGAATTCTCAAAAATTACGAGGTAATAAACCCGTTTATAAGTGCAACAAACGATGCATTCAACAGACTCAAACCAGGATTTGAGGCTCCTGTGTGCACGGTAACATCCATGGGTCACAGTGTTGAGGCACCGTCAAGAAACAGGACAGTACTTGCAGGTCTTATCAGAGAGGAAGGAAACCCTCTTGCCACAAGATTTGAACTTCGTTCTCCTAACCCAAACAGCAATACATACCTTGTCATAGCAGCTTCATATATGGCGATGATTGACGGTATCAGAGCTGCTGTAAATGCACATAAAACACCTGCTGACCTTGAAAAATCAATATCCAAAAAAAAGGGCGAAGAGGATTTTTATCTTGAAACAGGCAGAGAATACAGAAGTGAAAAGGATGTGTTTGCACATTACACGCCTGAAGAAAGAGACGATATATTTGGCAGACCGCCTGAAACCGTATGGGAAAACATCACATCCTTTGATAAATATCCGGATAAGCTTGAGATCTTCAAGAGCGGCGGAGTAATGACCGATATAGTACTTGAATCATACAAAGAAGCTATAGTAAACCAGTGGGCGACAGAGCTTTATAACAGGATAATCCCAAATGCGATGGATACAGTAAGATCATGCAAAAAACTTCACAGTGAAAATGCTACGGATTATGATATTGGCATGTGGGCACAGATTTCTGCACAGAGAGACAAAATCGCCAAAAACACTATGAACGAATTTTGTATCCTCAAAAAAATAAGTGATGCACTTGACAGCGAAGACTATAATCTGGCATCTCAGCTGCAGCTTGAGGCGCAGAGAGAAATCCGCAAACTGATTGAAATGTACAGTTCATATAAACGAAATCTATTATAACAGGAGATGAAAAAATGTTAGACATTAAAAGACTAAGAGAAGATTTTGACAATGTAAAAGCCGCAGTCGAAAGAAGAGGCAAAGGTGATTTCGGGATTGATAATGTTAAAATCCTTGATGAAAAAAGAAGAAGCATACTTGCAGAAGTTGAGCAGATGAAAAACCTTCAGAAGACTGAATCAAAAAAAATTCCTCAGATGAAAAAAGCCGGCGAGGATACAACAGCTCTTATGCAGGAAATGAAAGAGCTTTCAGATAAGATCAAAGTTTTGGATGATCAGGTATCAGAAGTTGAAGCGGATCTCAAAAATACTCTGCTCAATATTCCAAATACTCCTCATCCGTCAGTTCCTGAAGGCAAGGATGACAATGACAATGTACAGCTCCGCAAATGGGGAGAGCCTACATCATTTGATTTTGAACCGAAAGCCCACTGGGATATAGGAGAGGACCTTGATATCCTTGATTTTGAAAGAGCTGCAAAGCTTTCGGGAACAAGATTCACAGTATACAAAGGCCTCGGAGCAAGACTTGAAAGATCAGTTATAAATTTCATGCTTAATCTGCATACAGAAGAGCATGGCTTTACAGAGATTCTTCCTCCGTTTATGGTAGGCAGAGCAGCGATGACAGGCACAGGTCAGCTTCCTAAATTTGAAGACGATATGTTCCATGTGCCTGCAAAGGATCACTTCCTGATTCCTACAGCAGAAGTTCCTGTAACAAACCTGAGAGCGGGAGAGATTTTAGACGGCGCAGACCTTCCTATATACTATACTGCATATACTCCTTGCTTCAGAAAAGAAGCGGGATCTGCAGGCAGAGACACAAGAGGACTGATAAGACAGCATCAGTTTAACAAGGTTGAGCTTGTGAAATTTGCAAATCCGGACAATTCATATGATGAACTTGAGAGTCTGACTCATGCGGCAGAAGAAGTGCTTCAGATTCTCAATATCCCTTATAGAGTTGTCAAGCTTTCAACAGGAGATCTGGGATTCAGCTCGGCTATGACTTATGATATAGAAGTATGGATGCCAAGCTACGAAAGATATGTTGAAATTTCATCGTGCTCCAATTTCGAGGATTATCAGGCAAGACGTGCAAATATCAGATTCAGAAGAGAGCCAAAAGGCAAGGCTGAGTTTGTACATACCTTAAACGGTTCAGGACTTGCAGTAGGCAGGACTGTTGCAGCGATACTTGAAAATTATCAGCAGGCGGACGGAAGTGTCAAGGTTCCTGAGGCACTGATAAAGTATATGGGAACTGATGTAATTAAATAACGGTAATAAGGTAGGCCGCTTCAGACGAATTCCAGTCTGGGGCGGTTTTTTGTGTACTTTTGGATGTGCGTAAAAGCTTGTATCAGGAGGTGCTGATGTTGTATAATAAAGGAGGAAAGTGAGAGAAAGGAGAAGGTATATGAAAAAAAGAACTACTGTATTTATCCTTATTTTATCACTGATGCTTTCATTGTTTCCTGCAGGTGTGTTTGCATCTGAGCAAGAGATATCTTTAGAAGCGGGTTTCGGAGATGGATGTTATGGTGACAATTGCACGATTAAGGCAGGGGAAAGCAAAGTCGTTCAGTTTTATGTAGGCGAAGATAACGGCGATGACGTTGAGTGTGATACTAAAATTTCAGCGACCGGGGAAGACTTTGCTGTCTATGATGATGAAGGCAAAACAACATCAGAAGTGAAGCTCACAGCTTTTGAAAACGGCAGGATGAAAATATCACCAAGCCGTAATATCAACGAAAGAACAGAATTCTATATTAGATATATAGGTGACCGGTATGAGTTTTCTGCAGGCAACAGCTTCAGGGTCAAAGTTACAGTGCCGCAGGCTAAGACAATCAAAGATTATACTGTGACAAATCTTGCACTCAAGGCAGACAAAAGCGGCATTCAGATTACTTTTGACAACCTGAAAAAAGCAGATGGATACAAGATTTACCGTTCAACCCAAAAAAGCTTGGGATACAAGGTGATTGCCAATGTGAGCGAAAACGAATTTTACGATTGCGCATCCCTCACCAAAGGTACCAGATATTACTACAAAGTGCGCGGATATATGAAACTTGGAGATGAGACCATATATTCAAAGTACTCCGATGTTGTATCAGCAAAGTCAAAGGTTACAGCCAAAAAAGCGACAACCAAATCTGTGACAGCCATGCATCTTGATTCCCATGACAAGAGCCTGCTTGAGGAGGCATATATTTTCGGAGTTTCAAATGATATAGAGTTCAAATATGGTGCCACATCACAAACGGGCGTGCTTAACAATCTGCAATATGCATTCCTGATAGGAGATTATGAGCTGGGATTTGCATATAGCAGCAGATCAAAAGCTGAAGCGGCATGTGACATGATTTCAGATCTGCTCAGCGAAAAAGAATATGACAGCATATATACAGACATTTTCTGTGCATATAATAATGCTGTATTGCAATTTGAAACAACATATGAACATGGAGTATATTGCATATATATGTCGGTGCAAAATGCGTCTTTGAGCGATGAGACGATATTTTCAAACCAAAAAAAGGCTGTAGAGAAAATAAAGGAAATAGCAGCCCAAATGCATGAAGAAGGTAAAATCACATCAGGGATGACACAAAAGGAAATTGCAGAAGTGTATTATGATTACGTATCGAGTGCTGATACTAAATATTTTTCAGATGATATGACAATCCTTTCGAGAGGGCTTTGCATGCAACAGGATACTCCTTACTCATTCCTGTTTACAGGATATGCAAGCTGCCTTGGCCATACAGCCACATACAATCAGCTGTTGCATTATGAAGGTATCGAAGCCTACGGTGCTACCAACTGGTTTGGCAATGTTTCAGGTCAAAACGGACATATTATAAGCTATATTATATGTGACGGTACAGAGTATTTTACCGATACGACAAACCAGATAGATTTAACTGATCAGGCGGGCATCGAAAAATACCTTATATTCAGAGGCGGCAGCCTGCAAAGAGTCCGTGATGTTGCAAATAACTGAGGCTGAGTTTAGAGACTATAGGGAAGAATAATGTAGAGATTAAATTTTTTGAAAGTGGTAGGTAAAACGACGGTATATATGGAAAGAACTTTTTATGAACCAGGCAGAAATGCATGATTTGATTGTCAGAGCAAAGCAAAAGGACAAAGAAGCAATAGTCAAGCTGTATAGAGGATCTTGTGACAGAGTATACTTTTACTGTTTCAAGACTCTTGGAGAACCGCTAAAAGCAGCGGCGGCCGTATATGAGATATTCTCATTGCTTTTCAGGAATATAGACAAAATAGATGGCATGGAAGATTTATATATGGAGATTGACTGTATCATGGTGAAGGTTTGCAAAAAAGGACCTGACAAAGCATTTAGCTTGCCGCTTGAAGAGAATGAGGCGGCTTATGAATTAAACAATGGGAACAATGTAGACATAGCAGGCAAAATCGATTATCTGCCCGAAAACCAAAAAAGAATCACTCTTCTTTATCACTATGAAAAACTTTCTATGGAGCAGATAGCAGAAATCGAAGGGATTTCTATAGAAGAAGTATCAGAGGAACTTGACAGAGCAGGAGCTGCCATATGTGATGATAGAAGTGAAATAGGAAATGCACTGGAAATCGGTGCTGGAATGCATTGCATTCCAGAAAGCATAAACAGGCAGATCATATCAAAGCTGACGGGGCAAAACTGCAGCTTCCTCACAAAACCGCTGTTTCTTAAAGTCAGAGTATGGCATCTTGCCGTACTGCTGCTTGTAGCAGTAATAGTAGTAGGCATATGTATTGGATGCAAAGCACAAACTGTTCCTACCAAAGCGGGAGATTCATATATGATAGTCAAAATGGCAGATTTTCCTGATGAAATCAGAGAGCAGATATCTTATTACGCTACAGGTTTCTATAACGATGCTGATTTTAAAGTTACGCCTGAAATGGCATATATAAGGACGGTAGGAGGATATAACTACTACAATGATAACTGGCTTGACCCTGCCAGGGAAGAGATGGAAATATGCTGGTATGGCAACAATACAAATATCCTGAGTCTTTTTGATGAAGACAAAGAACTGATAGCATATATTTACGGATACGCGCCAAGTGAAGTCAAGCCGGAGGATTATCCTGAGAAACTGAAGCTTCATACAGGCTTTGAAATCGATGGTGAGGCTGTAATAAGCGAAGCTGTGTCTAACACAAAAAGCATGATAGAGAATGCATACATACTTGATGAGGATGATGTATATTGCAGATACAGTGATGCAGATGACGCATACGTTTTTGACATAAATTTTGACAGTGTGCCATTTGCGGCATCTGAAGTGACAGGAGATAAAATCCAGTATACCGATATTGAGACAGGCAAAGCCAGAGAAATGTTTGTGTATTCGTTATCTCAATATTGGCTTGGAGAGGGAAAAACAATGGGCGAAGAGGTCTATAACTACAAAGACAGAGGCCTTAACATTGTTGGTTATGGAGAATACAATACTCTTGATGAAGAGGAGCATTATGACAAGGTTTTTATTGCAGTCTATGGCGGAGAAACCATTATTGCAGTAGGGTACCTTGATGCGGATAAATTGGATATTCCTGATTATGTGAATTAAAGATTGCGAGATTTATGAGTGGTACAGAAATAAAAAATATAGTACAAAGGGCCCAACAGGGAGAAGAGTCTGCATTTGCGGAGCTTTATGCCATATCCTACAACAAAGTGTATTTTTACGCGTACAGGATGTTGCAATCTAAAGAAGATGCTGTAGACGTGGTACAGGAGACTTTCATAACTGTATTTACCAAGCTTGACAAGCTCAAAAACCCCGAAAGCTATATGTGTTGGCTCAGCAGAATAACTGTGAATCTGTGCAGAGATTTTTGCAAAAAAAGCACAAGACTTGTCATAGACAAGGAAACAAGTGAGCTTATTGAGCATATTGCAGATGAGGAATGTTCTACCGAAAACATGGTGCTCGAAAATGATATGAAGGAATACCTGATCAAGGTTATTGACGCTTTGCCTGAGGAGCAAAAACGGGCAGTGCTGCTTTACTATTACGAGCAGCTTACAGTTTCCCAGATAGCAGATATTGAAGAGGTTTCTGTTTCAGCAATCAAAAACAGGCTTTCATATGCGAGGAAAAAAATCAAAAAGGCGATATCTTTTGAAGAAACCAAAAGCGGAACCAAACTTTTCAATTTCGGAATCCCAGCTGTTGCAATTGTACTTTCACAATGTGCTTTGACATGCTCTATGCCTGTATCTGTAGCGCGTGAGACGTTTATAGCGGCAATGGCGGTTGCCAATCTCAATTACAACAAAAAATATTTGACTTTGGAGGACTCGAACAAGAGAGCAAGAATTTTGGCGGTATATTGAAAAACAGACTCGTGATTCAGACAAGACCTGTCTTTGTCATATCTGTTTTGCTTGTGGTGTTTGCCCTTGTTACAGGGCTTGTCGTTCCGGGCATTGTATCGGAGAGCAGACCTGCTGAGGCTGCTTCTTATGAATGCACGAGTATTCCGGTTGAAATATATCAAATGAAATCAAGTGCAGACAAGGTGACAATCAGAACTTCTGATATCCCGGAGCAGATAATGAAGAATGCAGCCTATTACAGTATGAGCCTGGAAAAAGGTGAATCCAAAACAGTAACCCCTGAGACTGCCCTGCTTAGAACCTTTTATGAGGATAGACAGAGCCTTGAAACAGATGAGTTTGTATTTGACTTTTATCAGAAGACACTGCTGATTGTTTCGTTTTATGACAGCTGTGACAGTATGATAGGATATACCTATGTAAATTATGGGACCAGTGTTAACTGGCCGAACAATATAGATTTTGTTTATGGATTTGATGTTGAACAGGAAAATATTCTGTCAAATGCCAGAGGTTTTGTAGAGAGTATGATTGCAGAGGCGGATATCATAAACGAAGAGGATGTGTATTGCCGCACACACAAAACCGGCGGCCAATTGCAGCTTGCTCTCAAAAATCCGGACAAGGCAGAAGGCACAGAATATCTATGCTGTATATGGACTGATAAATCGTCAGGGCATGAGGAAATGTTGACAGAAGAGCTTGCATCAAATGTCAGGAATGAAGGCACTTTGAAGGGGAGTGATATATTTGATTCCAATACAGGAGACCTTATATGTGATATGCAGGATGAGAGGTACTGCCTTGTAGCACTTATAGGGGAAGGCAGGGTGACTCATATAGGGTATCTTGACTGCAGCAGGCTTGAAAAATAAAGCCTGGCGGCAAGAGCAGCTTGCAATCATGAGGATGTAAGCAGCACCAAAAAGGTTAAGGAGGAAATCGCTACAATATGGACATGGGAATCAGAGCGGAAGTTATGGAGGAAATCATAAAAATTGCTCAAAAAAATAAAATAAAAAAGCTGATTATTTTTGGCTCGAGAGCCCGTGGGGATTTCAGGAAAACAAGCGATATAGATATTGCGGTAAACGGGGGCGATTTCAATATGTTTGCTCAAGATATTGAAGAAACTTCGACTTTGCTAAAGTTTGATCTGATTGATTTGGACAGCCCCATTGAGAATAATTTGTTGGAGTCAATAAGGAGAGAAGGTAGGATTATTTATGAAGAAATATGAGAACTTTTGCAATGCTTTTGATAATTTTAAGGATATCTACAAATATTCAGAGCCGTATGACAATGTTGTTTTGACAGGGCTTGTTGGCTTGTACGAAATATGTTTTGAGCAGTCCTGGAAAATGATGAAAGAAATTTTGACAGAGCATGGGTTTAATGAAAGTGCCACAGGCTCACCAAAGACCATATTGAAAACGGCTTATCAGGCAGGAATGATACATGACGAACAGATATGGTTAAAGGCACTTTCTGCGAGGAATAATGTGGCACACGCATATAACCATAAGATTGCAATTGAAATTGTAAATCAGTGCAAGAATGAGTTTTATACTATGTTCAGAGAACTCAAAGAAGAAATTGAAAAATGGAAATGATATAAGGAATACATCACGCTTTTTGAAAATAATGCGTGTAAATTTTGAAAACCATATTGCAACTTGCCTTCGGAGCTTTGGCAGGAAAGCCCTGCATAATGCGAGACCCTTATAATTATACAAAGTAAAGCGATAATAAGATAAAGCAATAACGGGATAAAAATAAATACAGACCGATTTGTTTCGTTTGCTGTATGGAAAGTGCAAATTTGCTCAACCATTGCAGCTGCGTAGAATCGGGCTGTTTTTTTGTTAAAAACTATAGCAATGGGGAGCGTTATAAGATATAATAAAAAAGGTGTGCTCACAAAAATTTTAGTGAATAATTATACATATTTATAAATAAAAATAAGAAATGGAGAGAACAAAATGGCAGTAATTATTAACGGGCGAGACCTTACAGTAGAAGAAGTAATCCGCGTCTGCCGCGGATACGAAAAGGTTGAAATCGCTCCGGAAGCAAAAGAGGCTGTTATAAAAGCCAGAAACTATATAGAAAAGAAACTTGAAGAAGGTGCGGTTATCTATGGACTGACAACAGGCTTTGGTAAATTCGCCAATGTAGTTATTTCAAGAGAAGAAACCGAAAAGCTTCAAAAAAACCTGATTATATCTCATACATGCGCACTGGGTGAGCCATATGAGACCAAATATGTCAGAGCGGCAATGCTTTTGCGCTGCAATGCACTTTCAAGAGGCAACTCAGGAATCAGACTTGAAACTATTCAGACAATGTTAGATATGCTCAATGCCGGAATACATCCTGTGATTCCAGAGAAAGGATCGCTGGGAGCATCAGGGGATTTGGCGCCTCTGTCTCACATTGCCCTTGCCCTCATAGGTCTTGGAGATGTTGAATACAAAGGAGAGACTGTTCCTGCTGCTGAAGCCATGGCAAAAGAAGGAATTACTCCTGTTGTGCTCGCAGCAAAGGAAGGCCTTGCTCTAAACAACGGTACGCAGATGATGACGGCAGTAGGCGTCAATGTGCTGTGGGATGCAATGCATCTGATGAAAACAGCAGATATTGCAACAGCGATGACCGCAGAGGCTCTTCATGGCATTACCAAGGCATATGATCACAAAATACATGACCTGAGAGGTCACCAGGGCCAAAAGGATGTGGCGGCAAATCTCAGAGCACTTCTTGCGGGATCCCAAAATGCCTTTGAAGTACAGCCTACAAAAGTACAGGATCCGTACTCATTGAGATGCATACCTCAGATTCATGGCGCATCAAGAGATGCAGTGCAGTATGTATATGACGCTGTATCAAGAGAAATCAATGCTGTAACTGACAACCCTATTGTATTCCCTGATGAAGATGAAGTTATATCAGGCGGCAACTTCCACGGGCAGCCTATGGCACTTGCCTTTGATTTCCTCAAGATGGCAATATCAGAATTCGCGGATGTTTCGGAGAGAAGAGCAGAGCGTCTCATCAATCCGCAGCTTTCCGAAGGACTTCCTGCATTTCTCACCAAATATGGCGGAGTATGCTCAGGATTTATGATAGCCCAGTACGCAGCAGCATCCATGGTGTCCGAAAACAAGATTTATGATCACCCTGCATGTGTTGATTCGATACCATCCTCAGGCAATCAGGAGGATCACGTTTCAATGGGTACCACATCGGCAAGGACTGCAGCCATGGTGCTTGACAACGCTCAAAAGGTCATAGGCATTGAGCTTGCGGCTGCAGCACAGGGTATATGGCTCAGACAGGAAATAGGCGAATCAGACATATCAAACCTTGCACCTGCAACCAGAGCTGCATATGACTACATCAGGACAGTTTCAGATCCTGTAGATGATGATGTGCTGATGCACGATGAACTTAAAAAATTCGATGAAATGGTTAAGGATTTCTCACTTCTTGAAGCAGTTGAGAAAGTTGTAGATTTGAAATAAGGAGGAAAAAATGTTAGATAACAAAACAATAGGCAAAGCAATGACCATCAAACTTGATAATGAACTTCCCGAATATCCGAAGTTTGATGACAGCAAGAGAAGAGCACCTGACAGAGGGTTCAGACTTACAAAAGAACAGACAAAAATAGCATTAAAAAATGCCTTGAGATATGTTCCTGAAGAGCTCCATGAGACACTGGCTCCGGAATTTATGGAGGAGCTTACGACAAGAGGCAGAATATATGCTTACAGATACAGACCGGAAGGCAGAATTTATGGTAAACCGGTCGAGGAATACAAAGGCAAATGTCTTGCAGGCAAGGCATTTCAGGTTATGATAGACAACAATCTTGACTTTGAGGTTGCACTTTATCCTTATGAGCTTGTTACATACGGCGAAACCGGGCAGGTATGCCAGAACTGGCTTCAGTACAGACTGATCAAAAAATACCTTGAGGAACTGACAGAGAATCAGACTCTGGTAGTCGAATCAGGACATCCTCTGGGACTGTTCCCGTCAAAGCCTGAGGCTCCAAGAGTAATTATAACCAACTCAATCATGGTAGGTATGTATGACAATCTTGAAGATTGGGAAATCGCAGAGGAAATGGGTGTTGCAAACTACGGACAGATGACAGCCGGCGGCTGGATGTATATAGGACCTCAGGGTATTGTTCACGGTACTTTCAATACAATACTCAACGCTGGTCGCAAAGAGTTTGGAATACCAAACAACGGAGATCTTGCAGGTTATACATTTGTATCTTCAGGTCTTGGCGGCATGAGCGGTGCACAGCCAAAAGCAGCAAACATTGCAAATGCCGTAGGTATATTTGCGGAGGTTGACCTTTCAAGAATCCAGACAAGACACGATCAGGGATGGGTGGATGTCATAATGGATGACCTTGACGAGATTTTCAAACTGGCAGACGAAAAACGTGCAGCCAAAGAATCAATATCAATAGCTTATCACGGCAATATAGTTGATCTGCTTGAAGCTGCAGTTGCAAAGAACTTCAGAATAGAGCTTCTTTCAGACCAGACATCATGCCACAATGTATACAACGGAGGCTACTGCCCTGCAGGCCTCACATTTGAACAGAGAACAGCACTTCTGCACGAAGACAGAGATGAATTCTGCCGCAGGGTAGACGAAACACTGCACAGACATTACAAGGCGATTAAAACTTTGACAGAGCGCGGTACATATTTCTTTGACTATGGCAACTCGTTTATGAAAGCTATGTATGATGCAGGCATCAAAGAAATCTCAAAGAACGGCTACGACGACAAAGACGGATTTATCTGGCCGTCATATGTAGAGGACATTATGGGACCTGTACTGTTTGACTATGGCTACGGACCTTTCAGATGGGTATGCCTGTCAGGCAAGCCTGAAGATCTTGATGCTACAGACCAGGCTGCAATGGATTGCATAGATCCTGACAGAAGAGCACAGGATAGAGACAACTGGGTATGGATTAGGGATGCCAAGAAGAACAAACTGGTAGTAGGTACACAGGCAAGAATTCTTTATCAGGATGCTGAAGGCAGAACTAACATAGCTCTTGCATTCAACAAACTGGTAAGAGAAGGCAAGATCGGGCCTGTAATGATGGGAAGAGACCATCACGACGTATCGGGTACTGACTCACCGTTCAGAGAAACATCAAACATCAAAGATGGTTCAAATGTAATGGCTGACATGGCTGTTCAGTGCTTTGCAGGCAACGCCGCAAGAGGCATGTCTCTTTGTGCACTCCACAACGGTGGCGGAGTTGGAATAGGCAAGGCCATCAACGGCGGCTTCGGACTGCTTCTTGATGGTTCAGAGAAGACAGACAATATTATCAAATCTGCAATGATGTGGGATGTAATGGGCGGCGTTGCAAGAAGAAGCTGGGCAAGGAACGAAAACGCTGTTTCAACATCAGTTGAGTACAATGCCAATTATGCAGGTAAGGGACATATTACTATACCATATGTTGCCGATGATAAATTAGTTGATGATATGATAGACAAATTTGTGAAATAGGAGAATGTGGAGATGAGCAAACTTCTTGTCAAAAATATCGGCAGGCTGCAGACACCTGTGGGAAGCTTCCCTCACTGCGGTGATAAGCAGGGCGAGAATCTCAAACTTGACAATGCAGCTGTTTATGCAGAGGATGGAGTTATCAAGGCCATAACGGCAGACGGCATTATCCCTGTAAATGAAGAGGATATGGACACTGTCATCGATGCTGAGGGCAAGCTGGTTACACCAGGCCTTGTAGAAGGGCATACCCATATGGTTTTTGGTGGATACAGGCAGAATGAAATTCCGCTCAAGCTAAAGGGAGCAGGCTATCTTGACATATTAAGAGCCGGCGGCGGAATCATGGATACAGTTCGAAAAACACGCAGTGCATCTTTTGAGGAACTTTACGAAAAAACAGAAGAATTTCTTGACGAAATGATGTGCATGGGAGTTACAACATGTGAGATCAAAAGCGGCTATGGGCTTGACCTTGAGAATGAAATCAAGATGCTTGAGGTAATCAAAAAACTCAATGAGGATCATCCTATGGACATAGCGGCTACATTCCTCGGACCTCATGCGATTCCTGAGGAATACAAAGGCAGAGCAGACGAGTTTATAGACCTGTGCTGTGAAGAAATGCTGCCTGCTGTCAAAGAAAAAAATCTGGCTGAATTTGCCGATATATTCACTGAGGATTCGGTGTTTAACTACGAACAGTCAAAGAAATATCTGGAGACTGCAAAGGCTCTGGGCTTTGACCTTAAAATACACGCAGACGAGATAGAGGCTATCGGCGGCTCTGTTCTGGCAGGAGAGATGAAAGCCAAATCCGCAGAGCATCTCATAGTTATAGATGAGCAGGGTATG